>DATLDR010000236.1:0-4068 GCA_035525775.1 Flavitalea sp. | reverse complement strand
GGTGTAGAGATATCGCCGGTTATACGTTCACCTGTTGTCAGGTCAAGCAATACTGGGGTTGAAGTACCGTAATTAAAATTAGTTACTTCTATATATTTAGACCCGCTTGCAGGCAGGCTGAATTTAAAGGTTCTCTGATTATTGAAATCATAAGGTCTTGGATAAATGATCTCAAAAAAAGACATTACAAGCCTGTCTGTTGTTATTGGTGAGGTATTTTCGAACTGAACCGCAGCGGTGCCGCTTGTGATCATTGGCAAAGGCACATCAACTGTTCCGATAATGTCATTAAAATAATCCATGATGGTATCCTGCAGAAGGTTGCCATTTACAGAAACCTTAAGTGAACGGGGATTGAGTGCATCACCCATCGTTCCATAATGCAAAGTTGCATCAGGACCTGCTGCATAAACATTCAATCCTGTTTGCGTGGTAGTAAGCGGCGTTCCGGGTCTCACGGGACCAGACGACCAGAATTCACCTTTGTCGTATGAAGATGAATAAACGTACTCTCCCACTACTGCCGCAAAACCCGGGTTGATCTTATCCCTGTAATACATGCCGGCTTTATCCATGAAATACAGCTCCGCTGGTAATACATTTCCTGCTACATCATTGTTAAGGTCAACATACGTAAAACCAGACTGGTTTGTATTAACACTTAAAAAATAAACAGCAGTATCTGACAGTAAGCTTAATTCTGTAGTATGCTGAAAGGCTGGATTTCTGTAAAATGACTTATCAGCCTTACCATCGTTTCCTTCCCCCCAAAATTCAATGTATCCGTTTGCCGGCAATGGTCCTGATGGAGAAGAAGTATAAATAGGAACCTGCTTTCCGTTCCTCCACAGTTCAAAGAATTCTGCACCGGCATTATCGAGGCCAGCTGCATCCAATGTGCTTTTTGGAATACGGTAAAGACCTTTATTCAGAATTTTAAATTTGAAATAGGTCTGTGTATTCCTAATCCATTCATTATTATATTGGCCCACTACGGACAGGCTGATAAAAAACAATAAAAACGGTAAAAGTCGTTTCATTGTACAGTGTTTCAGGGTTTTCATCGGGTTCATTTCTTCTTACTCTTCTTCAAATCTGCTTTTAGTGAAAAAACATGGGTATATAACGGATTGGACTGATTAGCCAGGTTCGTAAATGCATAGTCGATCTGCACATTTGATATTCTGAAACCTGCACCTACGCTTGGCTGATAGATCCATACTTTTTTAATGTTCGCTGAATCATTATCATCAAGAGCTTTTTGAAAATTGTTTATCCCTCCTCTTACAAAAAACACATTTTTCCATGATGCTTCAAGACCCAGTTTTGGATCTAAACTGATGGCATCCGACGCAAGCACTGTATTTCTTCTTCCATCAAAAGTGAGGTCGGTATTTATTTCAGCAAGGAGGTTAAGATTTTTGTTTATTTTAAAATTGTATCCGCCACCGATGATCACTCTGGGTGCTGTTAATTCTGTTGATTTTACAGGTATATCGTTGTTTGTTACATAAAATACTTCACGCATTTTTTCGGTCAGGTTAAACGACCAGGCATTGAAAGTGGTTGTTACATCACGGGCAACAATCCCCAGGCGCCATCTGTCGGCCTGCACCTGTATGCCGGCATCGAAACCAAAACCCCATGCTGTCGTAAAATCACCGGCTTTGCGGTGTATTACTTTTGCATTAATACCCCCATTGATCTTTTTATTCTTTTTAAGTTTCACCTCCTGGGCGAATGAGAACAGAAAGGCATAATCAGCAGAGGAGAATTTTGAGATGTTGCTGAAATTGATCGTACCATCCGGTTCCACCAGAAAGATCGTATTCGGAATGTCATCCACTGCAAATCGAAGCAGTGAAACACCTAAAACCCTTTTTTTATCTTTTAAAGGAAGTGCAAGACTGGCATAATCATATTTGCCTATTCCGGCGAAATACTCGGCATGCATGATATTCAGTTGAGGCTGATCTTTTACATTAACAAGCCCCGCAGGGTTCCAGTAACCTGAGCTGCCATCATTAACCGAAGCTATCTGGGCACTACCCATGGCTAACCCTCGGGCACCTGCGCCAATATTGAGGAATTCATTCGAGTATTTACGAAACTGTGCCTGGCTGTACTGGCTGATAAAAGTGCTGAACAGTAAACACACTCGGAAAAGGGGTAATTTCATGGATCAATTTTCGAAATAAGCGATTGAAATTTAATGGGGTTTTGTGGGGTTAACAGCAGTATTATCACTACCATATCAGCCAATTAGCCAAACGGAGAATCAATGAAAATATTGCATTTTACCCTAAGCGTCAGGCTATTCCTTACATTTGCGCAAAGCATTGATTTCCTACTTCTTTAGATTAATATGAACCTGATAAAAGAACTAACATGGAGAGGCCTTGTACAGGAGATAATGCCTGGCACGGAAGAACAGCTTCAGAAGGAGGTTACTACAGGGTACATTGGCTTTGACCCAACCTCCGATTCACTCCATATTGGGAGCCTTGTGCCAATTCTGTTGCTTATGCATCTGCAAAGGGCTGGACACAAGCCTGTTGCACTTGTTGGTGGCGCTACGGGGATGGTAGGTGACCCCAGTGGGAAAAGTGATGAAAGGAACCTGCTGAACGAGGAGCAATTACAGAAGAACCTGGAAGGAATTAAGAAACAATTGTCCCGATTCCTCGATTTCAATGGTAGTGGTCCCACCTCCGCAATGATAGTCAACAATTATGACTGGTTCAGGGGAATGGGTTTTATTGAGTTTTTGCGAGATACCGGCAAGTATATAACCGTCAACTATATGATGGCGAAAGAGAGCGTGAAAAAGAGGATCGAAGGTGAAAGCGGTATCAGTTATACCGAATTCGCATACCAGCTGATGCAGGGATATGATTTTTACTGGCTATACAATAATCATGGATGCAAATTGCAGATGGGTGGCAGCGACCAGTGGGGAAATATCACAACCGGTACTGAACTGATCAGGAGAAAAGCAGGTGGAGAAGCTTTTGGAATGACATGCCCTCTGATCAAAAAGGCTGATGGAGGCAAGTTTGGTAAGACTGAAAAAGGAAATGTTTGGCTGGATGCTGAGAAAACCACACCTTACCAGTTTTATCAGTTCTGGCTGAATGCAAGTGATGAAGATGCAGAGCAGTGGATAAAGATTTTTACTTTCTTAACAAAGGACGAAATTGAAAACCTGAATCAATTACATAAAGCAGATCCGGGTACCAGGACTTTGCAGAAAGCGCTTGCGCGAGAGCTTACCATATTTGTGCATAGTGAAAAAGAATATGAAAAAGCGGTGGAAACAACAGAAAAGCTTTTCAATAATCTGTCGGCATCGGCAGAGTCATTAAGCATTGAAGATCTGCAGGGAATGGAAGGTATTATCAAATCAAATATGCAGGCTGATGCAATTTTGCAAAAAGATATTGTGACCATCCTGGTTGATAGTAAAATATTTCCGAGCAAAGGAGAGGCAAGAAAAATGATCCAGCAGGGGGGATTAAGTTTAAACAGAAGCAAAATTATTGATCCTGCATTTAAAGTGGATGCCGGTAAGCTTTTGCACAACAGGTTTTTATTAGTCCAGAAAGGCAAAAAAAATTATTACCTTATTGAAGCTGAGTAAATTTGGATCATCGTTTTTCAGAGTGTACTTTTGCATCCCTTTTTAAGATCTTTACTTATTGCCCGATAGTATAATGGTAGTACGACAGATTTTGGTTCTGTTTGTCGAGGTTCGAATCCTCGTCGGGCAACAAAGGACCCGCACAATGTGCGGGTTTTTTATTTTCAGGAGCGTGGCGAACTTGTTCGTCTAAGCGGATGAAAATAAATTACAGGATTATGCCGAAAATGGCGTAATCGGCTTCCATTCAGAAGACAGATGGAGATATTAAATCAGCTAACATCGCCTATTGGAAACTCGAGAATATTTATCTTCATCGATGAAACATCCAGCATAACGTGTTAGATACTAATGATTACCTGCAACGATTTGTAAACTCCTTGGTAACACCTTTGCAAGTGTTACAGCCGGTTTTTCAAGATGGCAAT
>DATLDR010000235.1:0-30439 GCA_035525775.1 Flavitalea sp. | reverse complement strand
GACCGGAATATTCAATGTATAAATAATCAGATGGAATATAAACCAACCGGCGCCATACTGCTTTCTTACCCTGACAAAATTAGAGAGCATGATCTGCAATCCTTTTTTATCATATAAATCACTATAGCCCTGACTGTTTGAAGTAAATGCAACACTTGAAGATTCACCCTGCAGGTGCATTACTTTGAACTGGCCGTAAATTATCAATTTGCCAGCCTTCTTTAATCTGTAACACCATTCTGCTTCTTCCGCATAAAGAAAGAAATCTTCGTCCAGAAGTCCGGCCTGGCTGATTACACTTTTTTTCACCATTAGATACGCCCCGTTTATCCAGTCCACTTCAACAGGCCGGTCAGCATCAGGAACATGTGGCTTTTTTACTTTAAGGATATTTCCAATGCTTTTAATGAAAGGTCCAATTACCGGTAAAGGCAATAAATTATTAAGCGACCCTTTCATGAAATAATTACCTGAAATCTGGGGTGAACCGTTGGGATTAAGCAGTTGCACACCACAAGCTACGTAGGATGATGCAGAAAATGTTTTATAGCAATCATTAACTGCATTGTCTACAATTATTGTATCGGAATTCAACAATAGCACGGAATCGCCAGAAGAGTTCCTGATACCTTCATTATTCGCCCGGGCAAAACCTGCATTATAAGTCATTTGAATCCACTTCACTGAAGGAAAAGATGTTGTAATGAAATTCTGCGAATCGTCGCCAGATGCATTATCAACTATAATTATTTCAAATGGAATATCAGCCCTCTGCGCAAAAACTGATCTGATGCAATCAGCTGTTAATTTTGGTGTTTTATAATTAATGATGATGATAGATAACATCCGATTATATTAGACTTACTGTAAAACCGGTTTTGTCCGGATCTTCTTGAAAAACAAAAACAGTGATCTTGAAATTGGATTATTATCAATTTCCCTGGCTATCTTAACGCTGAATTGCTTCTCAGGTTGGAAATCATTTCCTGGAACAAGTTTGTCAGCATAGGCTTTTGTGAGCTGAATGAAATAACTCACTGTTTTACCCTTTCTTTTCTTCATCGGCGTGCGTAACAAACGATGAGAAAGACCTTTACAGTATAATCCCAAAAAGTCAAGTACATACCTTCTGATGATTGTATCAAAATTTTCATTCGACTTACCGAGAGTATGCAAATAATCGATGAAAACAGAAAACGCATCATGAAACTTAAGATCCGATGACGTTGTGGTCATACTTTGATGCAGCCTGAACGAAAAAGCCGGCTCAGATGACGTGGCTTTATATCCCCTTCCTGATAGATTAATAAAAAGTTCGAAGTCGGCAAATAGTAAATTCGGATAACGTGCAGGTATGCCGCCACATTCATCATAATCTTCAGATCTCATCATAAAACCTGTTCCCATCGTATCGATTAGGTTAGCGAGAAAAAAAGCCAGAAACTCTCCCGCGGACTGCACTTCATCCATTGGCTTGCATTGCCGGATCTGCTTTCCATCAGAATCAATATAAGTGAAATGAGTCTGGTATAAACTTGCATCAGGGTGCTTTGTTATAAGGTTTTCCATTAACTGCAGGTACTCCGGAAAAAGAATATCATCGTGTCCAATAAGTGTAATGAACTCATTTTTTGGAATGGTAACTATCCTTGACCAGTTTTCTTCAATCGTCAATGGCCTCGTTGCCGGGTATATACTTATTCTTGAATCATTCAATGATTCAATCCATTCCCTCGTGCCATCAGTACTGCAATTATCCAGCACCTGAAGTTTGAAATCCGGCAACGTCTGACGAAGTATGCTATTTACACACTCCTTCACGTATTCACCGCCGTTTCTTACCGGTAATATGATGCTGTAGCGGCTCATGGATGCTTTAAGCTCATTGTTCTTCTCCTTTTAACAATATAATCATGCACCACAGGCATATTTGTTTTTAAAAAGTACTTAAGCCTGTACTTCTTCATTAAGGGCAAAATAAAAATATCGTTCTCATATTTGCGAAGGTCGGCACCTTCCTGGTTGCCCGTTAAGGAATAATATCTTTTAAGAAAAGCAAGATGGGTAAGCACCCATAATGCTACAAAATGCTTCAACTGCGATTCAATAACAGGCCAGTCATCAACATGCTTTATTTTTTCAGAGACATATTCTATAAAATTCACAGCGGCTTTGCCTATCTGTTCATTCTGTGCCCTTCCAAAATTTTGTTCATGAATGGTTTGATGACCTAACGGATAATTGATCACGACACATCCGGAGTGTGAAGCCATGATGCTCAGATAGGCATAATCACCCAGGAATGCTGTTCCATAATCCGGTACTCCACCCTTTTCAATTAGAATCTCTCTTTTAACCATGCAGGTGGACCATAAATAAGATGGAAAGATCTTAAAATTGAAAAAGTTTTTTAAGAATTCAGAAGGTGAATATGCTATAGTGGTATTTATTTCCTTATTTGCCAAACATGAATTCATCCCTACTTTCAGTGAGTATAATGATGCAATACCTGGATGAGTACAAAACCAGTTGCATCCGCCCAGAAACATTCCGTATGATGGATATTTTTCACTTAATTCAATTAATGTAGATAGCATATCCGGATAAACAGGATCATCGTCTGCGATCATTACTATATAATTTCCTGAGGATCGCTGGAGACTTCTGTTGAAGCTTTTTTTCATTCCAAGGTTCGCTTCATTTGGAAAATATTTGAACCGGTTGTCTTTAAAATTTTCCACAACTTCTCGTGCAGTTTGTTCAACGTCGTTATCTGACACTACAACTTCAAAATTGGAATACGTTTGAAGAGATATGCTGACCAGCGTTTTATGAAGATAATACTGACGTTTATAAGTTGTAATGCAAAAACTGATGAATGGCTGCTCCATACGCTAATTTATTCTCTTTAAATACCCTTGCGGGGCAACGCTTACAAGAAGCTTGTTATCAATATCCCTGTCGATAATAAATTCCGGATGCGATTTCAAAAATTCATGTACCGCTGTTTTTGGATTGTCGCCGCGTGCCCATGCACGTCCCGGTAAATAATTATCCGGCAGGTCCTCAACAATCGTATCGAATACAACAAGGTATGAACCAACCGTTACCAATGGTGAATAATATTTAAGTTCGTGCAGCACATGATCATGCGTATGATTTGAATCGAGACAAACCATCACTGTTCCTTTTCCGGCAGCATATTTTGCAACATCATCTGCCATTGAACCGTCAACGGATGAACCTTGAAGCATCTTAATTCTTCTGAACATTGGATGCGATTCTATCTCCTGCCTGTTGTGCTCACGAATATCAATATCAATACCCAGCACCTCCCCTTTCCCGACCAGTTCGAGCAGCGATGCATAATATATCAGCGAGCCTCCATGGGCTATCCCTGTTTCAATGATAAGATCAGGTTTAACCTTCCAGATGATCTCCTGCATCGCAATCATATCCTGCGGATACTGAATGATCGGCCTGCCCATCCAGGAGAAATTATAGGAATACTGAGCTTTGTTAGATTCAACATTAAATACATCAGCAGCCTGCTTCAGCTTCTGGTTAGAAGAATTGGAGGTAATGCGATGTTGTCTCTCCTCCATAAATTCCTGTACAGGATTATTTTTCATTTATTATCTGTTGTAATTTTTTGTTGTCTCCCCAGAATGCCATCGGCTCATAATCCGGATACGGATAATATCCGGGGTTAAGCGCTATCTTTTTACCTGCTTTGTGCATATAATCGTTAACCATCTCTTTAATGGTCACAGGTTGAGCACTACAGCAATTAATATTCCCGGTAACAGCATTTTGCATGGCCACCTTCACAATGTACTCAGCTGCCTTTTCCACCGGAAGGTAATCCCTTACCTGCTCACCTCCGCTCATATTAAATATCTGCTCATTGCTATCGAGTGATTTTTGCAGCTGCGAAAATAAAGATGCCGGATGCTGTCCCTGTCCGAAAAGGTAGAATAACCTGAGCCACTTAAGTGAAAACGTTTCTTTTTCAGACAGCTCTTGCAAAAATTTATTAAGTGAATCTTTCGCGAGCGCATATGGATTAGCCGGCCGTGATTGCATATCTTCCTTCAAACATCCATCAACCATTCCGTATTCAAAACATGTACCTGTTACCGTTACGTCGCGGCACCCATGCGTAATCATATTCTTCAGAAATAAATAATGCCGCGGCAGATTTTCTTCAAAATGAAAAAGTGATCTATAATTTGGCAGACCTTCCCATGCAAGATGTATGATCTTCTCGGGATTGTCGAAGTATTCAAAATAGTTTGCACCTGCGTGAAGGGTTTCAAAGTTCAGCTCTTTATAACTCACTTTATCGAACCACTCCATTTTAGCTGCCTTTCCAGCATCTGCAGAAGTTGCTATCACATCATAACCTTCCTTCAGCAATCGTGAAACAACATAATTGCCAACAAATCCGGTAGCGCCTGTAACAAGTATCAGTGACATACGTCAGACGATTAGTAATTCAGGAATAGGAATAACAAATTTGCCGTTCCACTCTTTTATGTAATCAAGCTGTGCCGCGATCTCATCTTTCAGATTCCAGGGAAGTATTATCACATAATCAGGCTTCATATTTTTAAGCTGCGATTCATCTACTACTGGTATATGACTTGCAGGCAAAAATTTCTTCTGCTTGTGCGGATTTGCATCTACTACAAATGAGATCATGTCGTTTTTTACGCCGCAATAATTGAGCAACGTATTTCCTTTTGCTGCGGCACCATATGCAGCAACCTTCTTGCCGTTCTTCTTCTGTTGTATTAAAAACATGAGCAGGTCGATTTTCACCTTCAACGCCTTTTCATTGAAATTGCTGTAATATTTCATATCCTTAATGCCTGCAATCGTTTCTTTATCCTGCATATCTTTTACAGCCTCAGAAATGTTTTTGCCCGCATCATCTTTATGTTTTGCAAAGATGCGTAATGACCCGCCATGTGTAGTTAATTCTTCCACATCAAACATTTCAAGACCCTGCGATTCAAATATTGCTTTAACCGTTGTAAACGATAAATAAGAGAAATGTTCGTGGTAAATGGTATCAAACTGATTATTGGCAATAAGCTGCAGGAGGTGTGGAAACTCCATTGTAATGACACCATCCTTTTTAAGCAATATTTTCATCCCTCCAACAAAATCTATGATATCAGGAACATGTGCCAGCACATTATTACCCAGCAATACATCAGCATACAAATCCTTTGAGGCAAGTTCTTTAGCCAGGCGCACACCAAAAAAATCGACAACACTTTCAATTCCTTTTGATTTTGCTACTTCCGCAGTGTTAGCTGTCGGCTCAATACCGAGCACCGGAATGTTCTGCTCATTAAAGTATTGTAAAAGGTAGCCGTCATTAGAAGCTATTTCAACAACCCTGCTTTGCTTATTTACATTAAATCGTTTTATCATCATCCCCGCATATTCCTGAGCGTGTTTCAGCCAGCTTTTGGAATAAGATGAAAAATAAACATATCCCTTGTCAAATATCTTGTCCGATTTTTTATATTCATCAACCTGCACAAGAAAACAATTATGACATGTATAAACCTTTAGCGGATAAAATGTCTCGGGTTCATTTAATTCTTCTTCGCTTAAAAAAGAATTCGATGCCGGTGAATTTACCAGGTCTATGAAAACATGTTCCAGTGCTGTATTACAAAATCTGCATCTCATTTTAAATTCCTTTGAATTGTTCATCCAGTAGCGGATGGTTTAAGTCACGTTCACTTACTGATGTTACCTCAAGCGGCCATTTTATATTTAATGCCCTGTCATTGTACACGATACCGCCTTCAGCGCCCGGTGTATAAAATTCAGAATGATGATAGATGAGCTCCGTGTCATCACTTAATGTTTGAAACCCGTGAGCAAACCCTGCCGGAATGTATAACATATTCATTTCGGCAACTGATAATTCAATACCCATCCATTTCAAAAATGTTTGGGATTCTTTCCTGATATCAACGATCACATCAAATACTTTTCCGCGGATACATCTCACCATTTTTATTTCTCTGAACGGCGGCAGCTGAAAGTGCATTCCCCTAATCGTACCTTTTTTTACGGTGTAAGAGTGATTCATCTGTACCCACTCGCCGGCATGACCTATCGCTTTGAATTCGTTCTCACAGTAGGTTCGTGCAAACCATCCCCTTTCATCACTGAATGGTGTAAGTTTTATTATATAGCTGCCCTGTAACGAAGTTTCGGAAAAAGTCATAACACATAATATTCTTCGATCTGGCTGAATGTGAAATCAGCTTTGTGATCTTCTTTTTGTTTATACCATTCTACAGTCCATTCAATTGCCTTTTCCGCATTCAGCTTTGGCTGCCATTCAAGGGCTTTCACTGCCCTGCTGATATCAAGCTTAAGCAGCTTTGCTTCATGTGGCTGATTTTTGTCAGAAACATCCTTCCATGATCCTGCGCCCCATAGTTTAATTGCCTTTTCAACAACTTCTTTTACAACTAAATGGTCTTCGCGCCGCGGACCGAAATTGAATGCCTGCGAAAATTTTTCGGGATAAGTATGCAATTTCATTCCAAGTAAAAGATAACCTGTAATTGCTTCAAGCACATGCTGCCAGGGCCGCACTGCATTGGGATTGCGTATCAGTACAGGTTTATCAGAACGCAGAAAGTGGATGATATCAGGGAACAATCTGTCTGTACTCCAATCGCCCCCTCCAATTACATTTCCGGCTCGAACAGTAGACAATGCCTTCTGGTGAGAAGCATAATCAGAGTAATTAAAAAAAGATTTTCTGAATGAGTCAGCAACAAGTTCAGCGCATGCCTTGCTTGCACTGTATGGATCATGACCTCCCAGCACATCATCTTCCTTATATAAAATATCCTGCTCCTTGTTATGATACACCTTATCTGTGGTGATCACAATCAGCGAACATTTATTTTTTAACTTCCCGGCGGCTTCAAGGAGATTTGCTGTGCCGGTTACATTGATATCGAACGTTTCAGCCGGTATTTGATAGGACCTTCGCACCAGCGGCTGTGCTGCAAGATGAAAAATAACATCCGGAGCAAAGTTTAATATTTCTTTCTCAAGATGCTCCTTCTTACGAATATCATCAATCACACTGTTTGCAACCGATAGCGGCTTAAGGTAATCATACAAACCTCCGTTTTGTTCAGGATCCAGGGCATATCCTTTAATTTCTGCACCGAATTTATGCAGCGCTGCCATCATCCATGAACCTTTGAAGCCGGTGTGGCCTGTTATAAAAATTTTCTTACCGTAATAAAATGAAGAAATGTTTTCACCTGCTACCAGGTTTTCCATTTCGCCTGGTTGTTTTGCCATAATGATTCAAGCTCAATTTTATCGCGCATGGCATCCATGCATTTCCAGAATCCCTCGTGTCGGTACGCAATCAGTTGTCCATCGGTGGCAAGCTGTTCCATAGGAGCATCTTCCCACATTACTTCTTCCATATCCCTTTCAAGGTATTTGAAAACCTCAGGTTTCAGTACAAAAAAGCCGCCGTTGATCCATTTCCCGTCGCCTTTAGGTTTCTCTTTAAAATGCACCACTTTACCTTCCTTATTAAGAAGCATGCCACCAAACCTGGCTTCTGGCTGAATGGCCGTAACAGTAGCGATCTTTTCATGTTTTTTATGAAAAGTGATCAGCGCATTGATATCAATATCCGCAACACCATCACCATAAGTAAGCATAAAGTCTTCACCACCAATATATTTCTGAACTTTTTTGAGGCGTCCGGCCGTTTTTGAATTTAATCCTGTTTCAACAAGCGTAACCTTGAAAGATTCCGTATTACTATTATGTACTTCAAGTTTATTACTGCCTACTTCGATGGTGATATCAGAATTATGAAGATAATAATGCATGAAGTACTCTTTGATCATATAACCTTTGTAACCAAGACATATGATGAACTCGTTGAAACCAAACTGACTGTATATCTTCATGATATGCCAGAGTATAGGTTTCCCGCCTATATTCACCATTGGCTTTGGCCGTGTTTCCGTTTCTTCGGCAATTCGTGTCCCCAGTCCGCCTGCAAATATTACTACTTTCATAATCGCTTAAAGTTGGGCAAAACTAAATTATATTATCGATCTTTAATGCTGATACAAAACGTTTTGCGGGTCCTTTGCTGTCTTATACTATCCTGTTCCTTAGCTAAACTGACCAACGCCCAATCCTGCAGCGACTGGTTGCAGCTAACCTCAACACCTTCTTACGCATATTCAACTGACATTGGAATTTCGGGTACCAAACTTACTGTAGAGGCAAAATTCATCCGCACAACACCTTATGCAGGCGGACCTGAATATGCCGGAGACCTAGTTTCAAAACATAAAGATCCCGGAGATGTTAATTATCTGCTTCGTCCAAACGGAGCAGAAATAACAACAACGAAAGGATATTTTAAAACGCCTGATGTATGCGAGATAGAGCTTAATAAAATTTATCATGTTGCCATGGTATACGATGGCATCACCTTGAAATTTTATCGCAATGGTTATTTATTGAGCGAGATTGCCGCAACAGGAAATCTGGTACTGAATAACTGGAAAACATACATAGGCTTTTATGAGGCACAGATACATCCGGAAAATTTCATCGGCTATATTGATGAAGTAAGGATATGGGATTATGCTCGTTCGCAGGATCTTATCAAAACTTACATGAACCTTTCGCTTTCAGTTCCTGCTGCCCAGGTAGGCCTTGTTGCCTATTATACTTTCGATGACCTTAAAAATAAACAGGGCAATACTGCATACGATCTTTTACTTTCCCCTGCTGGAGCGGCAATAAATGCGGCAACAGCTTCATGCAATTATGTAGCTGACAGCTGTGGTATCGACATTGCACCACCCGATAGCATTATTATCACCAATAATGTTACCATTTGCGCAGGATCGCATCACCAGATCAAAACCCACCCTGCTGATACTTACAAGTGGACCCCTGCATTGTATCTCGATGATCCATCTTCTCCGCTGCCTGTTGCCACTCCTCCAGACGACATTACTTACTATGTTGAAGCATACAGGGCAGTGTCCAATACTACTATTATTGACAGTGTTCACATACGCGTGGTACGAACGGATATTAAAGCAAATGAGGATACTACCATTTGTGCAGGAACACCTGTTCAGATGAATGTAACTGAAGGAACTTCTTTTATTTGGTCACCCGTACAGGGATTGTCGGACCCACAAAGTCCGGATCCCATAGCAGCTCCGTTAACTACCACAAAATATATTGTAACAGGTATTGGTGAAAGCCGGTGCGCGTCATCAGACACGGTGATCATCACTGTACTGCCTTCTCCAAACGCGGTAGTGTCCGATGATACGGCAGTTTGCAGAAGTGCAGTTGTACAGCTGAATGCTTCCGGCGGTATCAGTTATGAATGGTTTCCCTCATCACAATTGAATAATGCTACCATTCCTGATCCTGTAGCAACCACCAATACCTCAACCATGTTCACCGTTAATGTTAAGGGAGCAAATGGATGCATTAACACAGATACTGTGAATGTAGAAGTACGGACGTATCCGGACTTCAGAACTTCAGGCAACCAATCAGTTTGTGATGGTGTCCCGGTTGTGCTTTCCGCTTCAGGAGGAACATCCTATCAATGGCTTCCTGCATCGAAGGTAAAGGATCCGACTGCTGCTACAACAAATGCAATATTAAGCGGACCTACAAATTCATTCAGTGTTCACATCAGTGAAAATGTGTGCAACTATGATACTACATTAAATATGATCATCGTAAAAAATCCAAACCCAATAATATCCATTGTTAAATCAAATGATATCAATTGTGCGGTGCCCACAGCGCAACTGGAAGCTAGAGGTGCAGACAGTTATTTCTGGACACCCTTTGCATACCTCGACAATGCAACTGCAGCCACTCCGGTTGCTTCGCTAGATACCACAACAACGTTCAATGTTACGGGCTTCACAAATGAAGGATGCAGTTCAACTGAAAGTGTAACCGTAAAAGTTGATAACAGTGGTGTGCCAAGATTTGTGCTTCCAAATGCATTCACACCAAATGGTGATGGTAAAAATGATTGCTTTGGAATAAAACGCTGGGGAAGCGCCAAAATTCAAAATTTTTCTATTTATAACAGATGGGGACAACCTGTATTTCTAACCGCTAATCCCTCTGAATGCTGGGACGGAAGAGTGAAAGGAATATTGCAGCCGGCAGGTGGATATATCTATATTATTGATGCAACAACGTTGTGCGGCCCCATTAAAAGAAGAGGCTTACTGACCTTGATCCATTAAAGACGGTGTATAACTTAACTCTTGTTTTTACGTAATACCCAGGAAGGTGTATGGTATTCCGAGGCCCATTATTATTGTTCCTTTTTTTATCTGGCATACTTCTGCAAACAGAAGCACAGACTGTTGATTTCACATTTCCTTCGGATATCTGTGTGGGCAAGCCATTTAACATCACCAATTACACTACAGGAGGCTCAACGTTCAAATGGAATTTTTGTTCAAAAGATCTTAACCAGTCGCCGCTTGCACAAAATCTTGGTGGATTTGGAATGCTAGACCAGCCCACTTATATCGACATCGTATTTACAAATAATAACTATTATGCTTTTGCAACAAATTTTTCATCAGGAGATCTTGTGCGCCTTGATTTTGGAAATAGCCTGCTGAATACTCCTACACCGGTAAATCTGGGTAACGTTAATAATGTGATCCCGGCAGGAGGAAACGGAGGCATACGGGTAGTGCAGAATGAAGGTAAATGGTATGCAGTTATTGTTGCCGGTTATCCGCCCGGCGGCATCAATCCACGAATAATGAAAATTGAATTCGGTAATAATATTACCAATTTAAATCCTACAGGAGTGGATTGGGGAAATTTAGGAAACATGTACGATCCTAATGACCTGATACTTGTTCAGGAGGGAAATGAATGGATCGGATTGACCATTAACGGTGAAACAAATTCAATCACGCGATTCAATTTTACCAACAGTTTTGATAATTCACCAACAGGAAATAATCTGGGGAATCTGGGGAACCTTGGTGAGCCGGCAGGTCTTTATCTTACCCGCAACCAGGGAAATACGATTGTATTCATTACGAATTCCGGCGACAAAACAAGAATCGGAGAGATGTTCAATATTACAAGACTTAATTTCGGAACTTCGCTTAACAACAATCCTTCTGCTGTAAATATAGGCAACGTCGGCAACCAACTTCAGCATCCCCACGACATAGTCCTAGCACAATTCTGCAACGAAACATTGGCATATGTTTTAAATGCGCATCCTTTTTACAATAGTTTGCTGAAACTAAATTTCAATAACGACATCACCACATCGTTTCCAGAATCGAATGAAATAAGTCATCAGGCATTTGATTACCCTTATTCAATTACGGATTTCTACAAAACAGGAAACGATATGGTTGCGTTTGTTGTAAACAGGGGTAACAGTACGATCACCCGGCTTGTATTTGCAGATTGTAATAATTCAAGCCTTCGCGAATCAAATGCACAAAATCCTCCGGCAATTTCTTATGATCAGCCGGGTATCTATAACATACAGCTCATAGTAAACGAAGGAACCTCTTCTGAAGTCACATTATGCAAACAGGCAATAATAAAGAATTGCACAGATACAATCATCATTACGAACGACACTACTATATGCGCCGGGACTTCTTTACAAATAAGTACACATCCTGCAATTAAATATCAGTGGTCACCATCTTTTTTTCTTGATGATCCTGCTTCATCAACACCCGTTACGAAAACTGACCGTGATATAAAATATTATGTAGATGCGCTTGTTCCAGGGACCAATCTTTTGAAAAACGGAGACTTTTCAAATGGCAATAATGATTTCAATTCAGGATATTCTTACACTCCTACTAATGTAAGTGAAGGTGAATATTTCGTAGGTAATGATCCAAGAACATGGAACATCTCACTGGATTATTGCAGCGATCATACGAATGGCAATGGCCAAATGCTACTGGTGAACGGTTCACCTGAAGCAGGTAAAACAATATGGTCGCAGTCTGTGAATATCAAACCAAATACTGATTATGCGTTTTCAGCGTGGCTCCAGTCGGTATGGTCGCCTAATCCTGCAAACCTGCAATTTTATATCAACGGTGTTCCTCTAGACACCTCTTTAACATCCACATCTCCGCCCTGCAATTGGTCGCAATTTTCTGAGATATGGAATTCAGGAGCAAATACAAGCGTTACATTATCTATCGTAGATCTGAATACAGCTGTTATAGGAAATGATTTTGCACTGGATGACATTTCATTTACTGAACTGGTTCCTGTGGAAGATAGTATAACTATTATGGTAAAACAACCTTTTATCAAAGCCAGCAATGATACAACTGTGTGCGCGGGGTCGCCTGTTCAGTTGCAGGTTGATCAGGGTGCATTTTTTACATGGTCGCCTACAACCGGATTATCTAATGCAGGTGTGCCGAATCCTGTAGCAACACCGGCAACCACTACGGAATACACTGTGATTGGTGTTGATCCGGCTGGTTGCCTTGCAAGGGATACAGTGCACATTACTGTTAAACCCTCACCTGTTGTAAATATTTCAAACGATACTTCCATTTGCAGCGGTGCAAGTGTTCAGTTAACTGCATCAGGTGGCGGAACATATCAATGGAGTCCTTTAATAAGTCTGGACAATCCTGCTATATCTAACCCGGTATCATCTGCTGTAAATGATATTACATATAGGGTTAAGGTGATAGCAGCAAACTCGTGCATCACTGAAGATTCAGTAAAAATAAGTGTACGCCCCTATCCCAAATTCACTGCATCTTCTAAACAAACTGTTTGCGCCGGTGATCCGGTTACCATCACTGCTTCAGGAGGTGACACCTACGGGTGGTCGCCTGCAGTATCCTTACAGGATCCATCTCAGTCAACAATCACATTCGTACCTGATGCAAGCCAGGTATATACGGTAAATATCTCCGACAATGTTTGTCATCATGATACTTCTATCAATATAAATGTTGGTGTAAATCCTTTGCCGGTTATTACTATACAAAAATCAAATGACATTAATTGTACAGAACCTAGTGCTAAGCTTAAGGCAAGCGGTGCAATAAATTATTTGTGGTCGCCTGCCCAAAGCCTTAGCAATGTTTCCATTGCTGATCCTGTTGCCACACCAGGCACCACAACTGCCTATGTGGTAACAGCAATGAATGAATCAGGATGTGTAGCATCAGCATCGGTTATTGTAAAGGTTGATAGAAGTGGCACTCCCAGGTTTGTTCTTCCTAACGCGTTTTCACCTGACAATGATGGCAGAAACGATTGCTTTGGTATCCAGCGCTGGGGAAACGCCGCTATAAAACAATTTTCCATTTATAACAGATGGGGCAGATTGATTTTTCAAACAACACACCCTTCCCAGTGCTGGGATGGTATGTGGAAAGGAAAACTACAGGATGCAGGCGGCTACATTTACATCATCCGTGCAACAACACTTTGTGGCGACGTTACAAGAAAAGGAATGGTGATGCTTATAAGATGATATCTTTTTTTAGATATTGCAAAAAAAATCTCAATCCCCTTCTTTTTTCATGATCAAGATGATAACTGATATATTTTTTAAAATATTCATCCAGGTCAACGGAACTATTGAAATTAAGTGAGGCGATTACATCCGGAATATGATTTATTCCATATGCATTAGCCTTATTGAAAGCCTCAATGAATTCAGCATCGAGCGGCTTATTGCTTATCCACGCAGCAAAAACAAATGGCAAACCTGTATAATCTTTCCATGCTTCTCCCAGATCATACGCATATTTTGAAACGTTGCGCTGGGTGAAAGATCTATCGCCGATGACAAGACCTGCAGTTTCACCATGAATATGTTGCTGGAAATCTTCTTTTGCTTCGATCACTTCTATATTAATCTTCCAGTATTCCCTGATCAGCAACTTTGCAAGTTCAACAGATGTCCGGCTCTGATAATCGAGCAGCAGTCGCCGTGCATTTTCAATTGGAACATCACTGAAAATGCAAACAGAGGCAACGGGACCATCACATCCGATGCAATAGTCACCCATCAGCCACCAGTGCGATAATTGAGGAACAACCGCAACGGGAACAAGTCCAAAATCTATTGAGCCATGCAGCAGATCCTTTGCAAGATTTGACGGATAATCAGGGATCAACTCTATATCATTGATTATTGCACTGTTCTTTAATCCGTATATCAGCGGCGCTGTATTGAGATAATTCACAATTCCAACCTTTATCTTCTTCAATTAGTTTAATTTTACGGCGCAAAGTTACAGCCCCGAAGGCAAATCAAAGATCATACATGGAACTGAACCCACTTACAGCTATTTCCCCCATAGACGGCCGTTACCGCAAACAGTTGCAACACCTCGATGAATACTTCTCCGAATTCGCACTGATGAAATACAGGGTGCTGATCGAAGTGGAGTACTTTCTTTTTCTCGCCGATAAAAAGTTTTTTACTATCAGCTCTTCATCACGTAATGCATTACGAAAAGTTGCTGAAAATTTTACCGCTGAAGATGCAAGAGAAATAAAAGCAACTGAAGCAATCACTAATCATGATGTAAAAGCCGTTGAATACTTTGTAAAGAAAAAACTTGATGCAATAAAGGCAGGACCACTGAAGGAATGGGTGCATTTCGGGCTTACCTCACAGGATATCAATAACACTTCGATTCCGCTGTTGTGGAAGCATGCTGTTGAATTCGAGTATCTTCCTTCGCTGCTTAACCTTAACAGGCAGCTCGAAGTACTCGCCAATGATTGGAAAGATATCACACTACTTGCACGTACTCATGGGCAGCCTGCGAGTCCAACTATTCTTGGGAAGGAAATAATGGTGTTCATTGAAAGAATTGAAAACCAGGTAGAACTTTTTATACAAATTCCTTTCTCTGCTAAGTTTGGCGGAGCTACTGGTAATTTCAATGCTCATCATGTGGCATTTCCGAAAAAAGACTGGGTGAAATTTGCAGACGAATTCATAGAAGGTGCTCTTGCGCTTCAGCGTCAGCAATACACAACACAAATTGAGCATTACGATAATCTTGCAGCTCACTTTGATTGTATAAAAAGAATTAACAACATTCTTATTGATTTCTGCAGGGATATGTGGACTTATATTTCAATGGATTACTTTAAACAGAAACTGCGCAAAGGGGAAGTGGGCTCTTCCGCAATGCCGCATAAAATTAATCCTATAGATTTTGAAAATGCAGAAGGCAATCTCGGAATTGCGAACGCTTTGTTTGAACATCTTTCATCAAAATTGCCTATTTCCCGATTACAAAGAGATCTTACCGATTCAACAGTTCTGAGAAATATAGGAGTCCCTTTTGCACATACTATGCTAGCCTTCCGGTCAATAGAAAAGGGTCTTGAAAAACTTGTTCTTAACCAGCAAAAAATGGCCGATGATCTGGATAATAATTGGGCTGTTGTGGCAGAAGCTATACAAACAGTACTGAGGCGGGAAAATTATCCTGAGCCTTATGAGGCGCTGAAGGAACTTACGCGCGGAAATACCAGCATCAATAAACAGAGCTTACATTCTTTTATCGATTCACTTAAAGTGAACGCCGCCGTTAAAAAAGAATTGAAAAAGATCACTCCCCACTCCTACAGGGGCGTACATCCGAAATATTGAGAGCTGTAATACAAATTCCTGATTTTTTCTCGCTAAGGCAAAATATTCGCAAATGAATAACTGTTTCTAATTTCATGCAAATATTCGCAAAGAAATTGCCGCTTTAATTTACCACGCAAAGGCGCGAAGATTATCAGTTCCCGATTCTCAATTCCCGATTATCATTTCCCGCCTACACTTCCACGAAAATCACGTCAGCTCCTTATGTATTTCACTGGTAAAATTAAATTCAATATCAGGATTGTTGGTTCTTTCAGTATTCAGGAACCACTCACTTTGCGCCAGATATACGAGGTATCCGTCTTTATCTTCCGCGATGTTTGATGATTTGAAACGGGTAAAATCCTGAAGCTTTTTTGGATCATTGCTGGTAATCCAGCATGCTTTAAAGAAAGGTACATTGTTGAACTGAACCGATGCACCATATTCATGCAGCAACCTGTATTGAATAACTTCAAACTGAAGTTCTCCTACACAACCAATTATTTTTTTATTGCCTCCGTATTGGGTAAACAACTGTGCAACTCCTTCATCTGTCAGCTGCAGCAAACCTTTTTCAAGCTGTTTGGTCTTCATCGGATCTTTATTCACCACCTCTTTAAATATCTCTGGAGAGAAAGAAGGTATGCCTGTGAAATAAAAATCTTCTCCTTCTGTAAGTGTATCGCCAATCTTGAAATTACCTGTATCGAATAATCCCACCACATCACCCGGAAATGCCTGTTCAATCACATCTTTTTCACGTGCAAGGAATGTATAGGGATTACTAAACCTGATCTCTTTGTCGAGACGAACATGATGGAAATATTTGTTCCGCTCAAACCGGCCTGAACACACTCTTAAAAATGCAATGCGGTCACGGTGTTTGGGATCGAGGTTGGCATGAATTTTAAAAATAAACCCACTGAATTTATCTTCACCTACTTCAACTGTACGTTCAGAAGTTTCACGGCTGCGCGGCGTGGGTGCAATCCGGATGAATGTATCGAGCATCTCCCTGACACCAAAATTATTGATGGCGCTGCCGAAAAAAACAGGTGCGATTTTCCCTTCCAGGTAACCTTCTTCATTCAGATCACCATAAACACCTTCAATCAGTTCAACATCTTCCCGCAATACGCCTGCATCCTTCTCTCCTATTTTTTGATCAAGCAGCTTTTCATTAAGATCATCAAAGGTGAGTGAATCTTCTTCTGATGCTTTAGTGTTTGCCGTGAAAAGCAAAAGATTTTTATCATACAGGTTGTACACACCTTTAAAATCTTTACCGCTGTTGATTGGCCAGGTCATGGGATGAAGCGAAAGTTTCAGCTCCTTCTCAATTTCTTCAAGCAGGTCGAACCGGTTCTTTCCGTCACGGTCCATTTTATTGATGAACACAATCACCGGTGTGTCGCGCATTCTGCACACTTCCATCAGCCTGCGTGTTTGTGCTTCAACTCCGTTTACGCTGTCGATTACCAGGATAACACTGTCAACAGCGGTAAGGGTTCTGTACGTATCTTCCGCAAAGTCTTTATGTCCTGGTGTATCTAGAAGATTAACGAGAATGTCCTTGTATTCAAAACTCATCACACTGGTAGCCACAGAAATTCCTCTCTGTCGTTCAATTTCCATGAAGTCGCTCGTAGCGTGCTTTTTTATTTTGTTGCTCTTAACTGCGCCTGCAGTTTGAATAGCTCCGCCAAATAGCAGCAACTTTTCAGTTAATGTTGTTTTACCTGCATCAGGGTGCGAAATGATCGCGAAGGTCCGGCGTTTATTTATCTCGTTTACGTACTTCATAATTTAGGGCTGCAAAGGTAATGGTTGCCATCATTTTATTGTGTTAAGGCCGTCCTGTACGCTTAAAATTCGTATTTTAACCGCCACGGATGAAGTCAATATTCAGCAGAAGTGCGTTGCCCTGGTCAGGGGATCAAAAAAAAGCAACCAGGCGTAGCTATACGGCTGCCAAGCAGATATACAGGACAAGGATCGGTATGCTGCAAACCGTCAGAAGCGGCGTTCTCATAATTATAGGCATTTTTTCGGCTGCTTTTGGCCTAAAAAGCTTCCTTCTTCCGAACAACTTCATCGATGGGGGCGTAACAGGCATATCCCTTTTGCTCAGCCGCATTTTTGACTATCCTCTCCCAATTATTATCATCCTGGTAAACGTACCTTTTATATTCCTTGGATACCGTCAGATCGGCAATGCATTCACCATTAGAACCGTACTTGGCATATTAGGCCTTGCCATATGCCTGGCTGTCGTCAACTATCCGCCGGTAACCAATGACAAATTGCTTGTTGCAGTGTTTGGTGGGTTTTTTCTGGGTGCCGGTATCGGGTTCACCATCAGGGGCGGCGGGGTGCTTGATGGAACCGAAGTACTAGCCATCTTCATAAGTCGTAAAACCGGTTCTACAATCGGTGACATTATCATGGTCATCAACATCATTATTTTTTCTTCCGCCGTTTATTTTCTAGGTCTTGAAACCGCACTTTATTCAATGCTCACATATTTATCTGCTTCAAAAACGGTCGACTTCTTTATTGAAGGCATAGAAGAATACCTGGGTGTCACCATTATATCAAGAAAAAATAATGAAATAAGGCAGATGATTGCTGAAAAGATCGGCCGTGGCGTAACCATTTATAAAGGGACGGGCGGCTTTGGAAAACGTGGTCATCTTAACCAGGATACAGAAATTGTTTTTACGGTGGTTACCAGGCTCGAAGTGGCCAGGCTAAGAAGTGAAATTGAAAAGATAGACGATGATGCTTTTGTAGTGATGCATAGCATTAAGGATACAAAGGGGGGAATGATCAAGAAGAGGCCTTTGAAGGATCATTGAGGCAGAGGGCAGAGTGCAGAGGGCAGAGTGCAGAGGGCAGGAGGCAGAGGGCAGAGCGGAAATGAGAATCAAGAATCGTTTAGCAAAACTTTGCGCCTTAGCGTGAAACTCTTTGCGCCTTTGCGTGAAGCTCTTTGCGCCTTAGCGTGAAATAAAGATCAGGATTTTACTGCGAAAGAAGTACCGCAGCCACAGGTCTTGCTTGCATTAGGATTCGAAAAGGTGAATCCCCTCGAATTTAATCCGCCCTGCCAGTCGATCTCCATCCCCATCAGGTAAACTCCGTGTGATTTATTCATAATAAACGACAAACCTTCAATTTCATATACTTCATCATTCTCCTGTTTCTGGTCGAAGCCAAGAATGTAGGTCATACCGGAACATCCGCCACCTTTAACACCTACACGTAAAAAATTACTTTTATCGAAGTTTACATCACTTATCAACCTGTTCACCTCTTTTATAGCTGATAGTGTAAAAGTAACAGGCGCTGCTAGTGTCGTTTCCATAGTGTAAAGATATAAAAACGAAAGCTTTTGTATTGTTAACATCATCCATACATTTGCCCATAAATATTCTTCCTCATGGACTCATGGCAAATGATTGGCGCCCTTTTGATTGCAGTGATTCTTGGAGGCACACTGGCGTACATATTCTGGAGAGAGCGCGCGAAGGCTTCAAAAGAGGTAAATGAAAAACCCCGATCTGAAAACACTATCAATCCGCTCCAGCTTCAGCTTCAGGCTTATGAACGGCTGATTCTTCTTACAGAAAGAATTGCTCTCCCCAACCTGATCAGCAGATTAAATCAACCCGGCATAGCCGGGAAAGACATGCAGATGATGCTTACGCATACCATCAAACAGGAATTTGACCATAACATTACCCAGCAACTATATGTAAGCACTGAAGCATGGGAAGCGGTACGTAATCTGAAGGAACAAAACATTCATATTATCAACCAGGTGGCTTCATACCTTCCCGCGGATGTTTCAGGAAATGACCTGAACAGGCAACTGCTTGAAATGATCGTCCAAAATCCGAAAACCACGTTGCATAATGTAGTAGCAGAAGTACTGAGTTTCGAAGCAAAAAAACTGATGCGTTAGCATTTGGAAACCCTTTTAACTTTTAAACCTCTCACTTTTAACTTTTAACTTTTCACTTTTCACTTTTAACTTATAATGTCTACGCCCCTCTATAATGATTCAGGTATAGAAATCAAAGAAGTTTACACCGCCGATTCTCCATCGTATCAGCAGTTAACAGAACTTCCCGGCAATTTTCCTTTTACAAGAGGCGTTCAGCCCGATATGTACAGGGGTAAGCCGTGGACGATGCGACAGTATGCCGGCTTCAGCACTGCGGAAGAAAGTAACAAACGATATCATTATTTATTGTCGCAGGGGGTAATGGGTCTGAGCGTTGCCTTTGACCTGCCTACACAGATTGGTTACAATAGCGACCATCCTCTTTCAGAAGGAGAAGTAGGAAAAGTTGGTGTAGCGATTGACAGCCTGGAAGACATGGAGTTACTGTTCAAAGACATCAACCTGGAACAGGTGTCTACATCCATGACCATCAATGCTACCGGTTTCATTTTGCTTGCACTCTATGTGGCAGTAGCTAAAAAGCAGCAGGCAGATCTTTCAAAATTGAACGGGACCATCCAGAACGATATATTGAAAGAATATGCAGCGCGCGGAACATATATTTATCCTCCAAGACCTTCAATGCGCATTATCACTGATATCTTCGAGTGGTGCAGTATTGAGCTACCCAAATGGAATACCATTTCAATTTCGGGATATCATATCCGTGAAGCCGGCAGCACAGCAGTTCAGGAGATTGCATTCACCCTGAGTAACGGTAAGGCTTATGTGGAAGCCGCCAAACAAAAGGGACTTGATATAAATGTATTCGGAAAGCGGTTGTCGTTTTTCTTCAATGCCCATAATAATTTATTTGAAGAAGTTGCTAAATTCCGTGCTGCAAGAAGAATGTGGGCCCATATTATGAAAGATCTTGGTGCCACAGATCCCAAAGCGATGATGCTCAGGTTTCATGCACAGACAGGCGGCAGCACGCTCACTGCGCAACAGCCGTTAAATAATATTTCGCGTGTTACAATACAATCGCTGGCAGCAGTACTCGGCGGAACACAATCATTGCATACTAATGGTTACGATGAAGCGCTCAGTCTGCCTACAGAAGAAGCAGCCCGCATTGCACTGCGCACACAGCAGATCATTGCTTTTGAAAGCGGCTCAATGGAAACAGCCGACCCATTAGCAGGAAGTTATTATGTTGAATCACTTACTAACGATGTAGAGCGTGAAGCAACAGCACTTATACAAAGAATCGATGCGATGGGAGGAAGTGTAAGTGCGATTGAGCAGGGTTTCATTCAGGAAGAAATATCACTCAGCGCATACAATTTTCAGAAAAAAGTTGAATCGAAGGAAAAGATCATTGTAGGAATGAATAAGTTTAGCAGTGATGATAAAAATGTTACACCCGGATTCAGAATAGATGATTCAATAAGACAATTACAGACAGATAAGATTGAAGCACTTAAAAGTAAAAGAAACCCTGCCAAAGTTGATAAACTATTACAGATCCTTAATGATTGCGCAGCCGGTGATGAAAACCTGATGCCTGCAGTGCTTGAAGCTGTAGAAAATCATGTTACGCTCGGTGAAATAGCGGATACTTTAAGAGAAGTATTTGGAGAGTATAAATAATAAAACCCTGCAGATGCAGGGCTTTTAATCAAGAGGACTTAGGGATTACTGAGCAATTCTGATAACCGGACGAAGTTTATATGCGCCTGATTCATCGGTAACAGACAGAGCAGCATCAAAATCAAGTGTCAGGTAATTAATTCCTGCATTCAGTGTTTTATTCATTTTTATTTTCAATCCCGATTCACTTCCGCTTGGGATAGTTAAAGGATAAATTTCGCTTCCTGACTTTATTGAGTTTTCAGTGCCCAGCACTAACCTGATCTCTTTAATTACAGCGCCATTGATCACAGCTTCTGAAATAAGGGTATCAACACCCTCCTGGTATTCAAGCAGATTGTAAATACCTGCGGTGGTTGGAAGTGATATCCACTCGGCACTATCACCATCAACCTTAATATTTACTTCGCGGATATCAACATTTACTTCATCGTAAGAGGCCGGAGCATCGGTAAGCTTTACTTTCAGCGTTGAGTTACCGCCGGATTGTTTTGTACAGGAAATAACGGATAAAGTTGAACAGAACAATAAGATAATAAGCATTTTAGATTTCATATTTCGGATTTTTATTTAACCTTTAGACAATTATTCATGCTGTAGGTTTAAATTCCCGGTAAAATAAAATCCATGAATATTTACGTTCTTAAGAATATTCTTTCTACGTACTCTTACTACAATAAGAATAGTATTATTTACCTTTTTTTGCCCAGTCGTCTCTTAATGTAGCGGTCCTGTTGAAGATTAATTTATCTTTTGAAGCGTCTTTATCGAGGTAGAAATATCCTTTTCTTAAAAACTGGTACCGCTCGCCTGCTGTGGCCTTCAGTAATTCAGGTTCAGCAAATGCATTAACTACATCGAGAGAATGAGGATTTACATAATGTTTGAAATCGCTGTCTTCACCTGAAGGATCTTCCACTTTAAATAATCTGTCGTATAAACGCAACTCAACTTCAACCGCGTGTTTTGCACTCACCCAATGTAATGTACCCTTTGGACTAAGTCCCGATGTATCTGCACCGCTCTTACTTTCCGGCAGATAACTGCATCGTAATTCAGTTACTTGCCCATCAGCATCTTTTATCGCTTCATCACATCTGATGATGTAAGCGCTTTTCAAACGCACCATTGAACCTGGCGACAACCGGAAATATTTTTTTGGAGGGTTTTCCAAGAAATCATCCTTTTCAATATACAGCTCTGCTGAAAATTCAATGTCACGCGTACCCGCGTCCGGATTCTCAGGATTTTCTTCTCCTTTTATTATTTCTGTTTGGCCTTTAGGATAATTAGTGATCACTATTTTGAGCGGATCAAACACCACCATTCTTCTCAGCGCGATCTTATTCAGGTGCTCACGCACAAAAAATTCAAGAAGGCCAATATCAATGATGTTCTCTCTACGGGCAACACCAATTCTTTCACAGAAGCTCTTGATGCTTTCAGGCGTAAATCCACGCCTCCTGAATCCGCTGATTGTCGGCATCCGCGGATCGTCCCAACCGGTAACATATTTTTCATTTACCAGCTGTATCAGTTTTCTTTTGCTTAATACTGTATAATTAAGATTGAGCCTCGCAAATTCGTATTGCCTTGAAGGATATATTTCAAGCTGTTCAATGAACCATTCGTATAATGGCCTGTGAGGTACAAATTCAAGCGTGCAGATTGAATGTGTAACATTCTCTATACTGTCGCTCTCACCATGCGCAAAGTCGTACATCGGGTAAATGGACCATTCGTCTCCTGTACGATGGTGATGTGCTTTTTTGATCCGGTAGATAATCGGATCACGCATGTGCATATTCGGCGAGGCCATGTCTATCTTTGCGCGCAGAGTTCTTGAACCATCTTCAAATTCACCGGCTTTCATCTTCCTGAACAGATCAAGGTTTTCTTGAACGCTTCTATTCCTGTATTTACTTTCTGTTCCAGGTTCGGTAGGAGTGCCTTTTTGTGCCGCTATTTCTTCGGCGGTCAGATCATCTACATACGCAAGTCCCCGTTTAATAAGCTTTACTGCAAATTCATATAAAGTTTCGAAGTAATCTGAAGCATACAATTCGTTCTTCCATTCAAACCCGAGCCAACGTACATCTTCCTTTATACTTTCTACATACTCTGTTTCTTCAGTGGAAGGATTGGTATCATCGAACCTCAGGTTGGTGTACCCGCCATATTTTTTTGAAAGTCCAAAGTTAAGACAAATGCTTTTTGCATGCCCGATATGCAGGTAACCATTAGGTTCCGGGGGAAAGCGAGTAATGATTTGCTGGTATCTTCCTTCTTTTAAATCTTCTTCAACGATCTCTTCTAAAAAATTAAGACTTTTTTCTTCACTCATGCTGACCCTTTATTATTGGGCGACGAAGATACAAACAGTATATTTACAACGAAAAATGATCCGATTATGGGACTTCTAACTCCAAAGAATAACAAAGGCGATAAAAAAGCCAAAAATAAACAGCAGATGGAAGGGCAGGGCTCTAAGTTCATGAAGCAAAATACGAAGGCTTCAGGAGCCAATAAAAAACCAATTAAAACTGGTGGAGCAAGGGGAAGCTGATTATTCAAAAATCTTTTCAATCCGCGTAAGCCTTCCCTGTTCATCACAACCTTCTATTACAACCCTAAAGCGGCGGGTTATATCATTATTATAAAATGTAAACACCTGCCTTCTGCTGGTTTTGTCCGTTAGGATGAACGGATTCCAGTACAATGTAGCACGGTAATCACCATCAGTGTGGTGCTCATCATACTTTGAATAATCGGGAGAATAAAACTGTTTCTCAGAATTGTAGCCGGAGATTTTTGCAAAATCAAGTCCCTTTACATCATTGAATAAGTTGGCTCCTTTCTTTGTATACACTGCAATGGCACCGCCGCTTCCCCCGCCCTGTGCACCAAAAAAAGGAGGACGAAATACTTTGATATAGGCGATGTCTGCCATATTCAGATTCTGGATAAGAGAAAGATCACTTGACATTTCATTGAGGAACAAACTAGGCGTACCGCCTCTCCATGACATCTGCGCGCTCGGTCCCATTCCCGTTATCTGGAGGCCGGCGACCTTACCCTGAAGATAATTTAATACGGACGTTGAGGCTTGCGCGGTCATATCGTCGGACAGATCGAATGTATAAGCGTCACCTGCAGCAAAGAACCCAGATGTATATTGCTCATCCAGCAGTTGTTTCTTTGTTTTCTGCCGCGCTGTAACTGTTACGCTTTCCAATGTCTGTACTTTTTTTCTTGCATCCGCCACTGCCTGGTTTTTTCCAGAAAGTGCCAGGTTTCCTGCCCATACTTCCTTCGGTGGCATTACTGTACGGTATACAAGATTCGTATCATTTTTAGCTGCAAAAGGAATTTTCAGAAGATTACTTTTTACATCAAAATTTGCACGTGACGTTAATATTTTATCCTTGTCATTGTTGAACTGGTAATAAAGTTTTGCGGTATCGAAAAACAGAAGGCCATCAAGTTGAAAAGTACCGTCCGGCGCTACCGGTATATTTACGAATTCCTGTTTCTTGTTCACTTCAAGTATTGCACTGATCTCTTTATTAACAAGTTCCTGTTTAGTAAGTCCGTTAACTTTGCCGCGAACAGTAAGATAATCGGCCGGCTGATGATCAGTTGCCGGAAATTTCCCTGCAAGTACGTCCGGCCATTTGAATCTTCTCCAGCCATTTGTCATCATCACCAGGTCCAGGTGATTTCTTACTGAATCTGATTCATTCGAAAAATAATATGCAGGGTTGTGTATATAACCTTTGATGTCGCTTGTCAGCAGCACATTCGAAAAAATATCATCTTCACCTTCAAGATGCGGGTTAATTCCGGCATCTGTAACCGCAACAGACAAATTTGTACGTATAGTGTCCGGCACATCTACCTGTATTACATTCTTTCTTCGCTTGTCAAAACCTTTAAGAGGACTGTTAAGGTCTGTAATAAAATAATAATCCTGCCTGTTGACAAAAACAATTCTCTCAGCAAGAGGTTTTTTATCAGGAGAAAAAATGGTAAGTTGTAAAATACCTGCAGGAATTTTATCAATAGGAATACTGCCTCTTACAGTAGGTGCTTTTAAAATATTTGCTTTAGCCATGTACACCAGCTGCTGTTGCATTTGTCCCACCACAGTTACTGATGCATCTGAGATCACTTCGCCTTCCGGGCGTGATATAAGAAACTTAACTGATGATGCATCCTGGGTGATCATTAAAACATACCCATCTTTTTTTGCGGCGGGAAGAGGTGTTTGCTGAATTTTTCCCAGCGCATCCTTCCAGGTTGCCTTGTATTGTTCTTTGATTTCCGGCTTGATGATGAAGAAACCCATGCCATCATGCATTGAAGAAATTTTTGTAACACTTTTTCCTTTGCTATCTGTTATCTCTCCAACTATATTATAAGGCAATCCATGAATGTCAGTAGCCTTGAATGCAACACGTGATTCAACACCACTTACGAGGTCGCCTCCTTCAGGAAAAAACTGCAGAAAATTTTTAGGTATTATCCTTTTGGCTGACGGAGTTTTTTCCTGGATAACAGGAATGGCCTTTGTATAAATGAAAGAAGAATCAAAATTCAGCATCCAGTCGGTATACGCCCTTATATAAACAGTCGAGGAAGAAAGATTTGATGGAAGATCAAATGATGCTGCTGCACTTGACATTACCACCGGCGCAATTTTACGGTCAATGATATTTCCTTTTTCATCAACTAGATCAGCATATACCGTTTTGCTGATTAATGAAGGCATGTTCGCCGAAAAAATATACGATTTAAACCAGATAGTTTCTCCTGCATTATAATAAGGCCTGTCGAAATGCAGATATAACTTTTCCTGCGGATATCTTGTATCAAGAATATTCAATACAGTATCATACTGCGCATACACTTCCGAAAAAAACGCTGAAATCAATATTAGCAGGGAGAAAATAATTCCTTTCCTGGAAAAATTGGTCATGTGGCTAAGGCAGATTTAGATCATTCAATCTTATGAAATTTTCCTGACCCTCTCACTCATATAAAGTGTATTTTTTTCGGTTTCAATCATCCTTCTTTCTGCCTTGTTCAGTCTTATGATGCCAAGACGGTTAAATGCCAGAATGATAAAATAGATCGGGTCTATCTCATTTCTTTTCACTCCGAAGTTAATGCTTGAAGGAAATTTATGGTGATTGTTATGATATGCTTCGCCCAACATTAACACATCTATATAAAACAGGTTCCTCGAAGTATTGTTCATGGCGAAGTTTGTGTGGCCGTACTTGTGTGCAAACCAGTTAATTATTCCTCCGTGAACAGGCCCGATCATTATAGTGAGTGGCAGAAATAAATATTGCCATGGGGCAGTAGCGAAATACACATAAAAGGCTGTATAAGCTACGATCCACAATATCCTGGTAAACCAGGGGTGCGCCATCCGGTCGAATGCCGGCCAGTCGGGCAGATTTTTAAGAAACTTTTCTTCCACTACCATCCTGTGGTTGAATATATCCGCGTATTTTTTCCTTGTCTGGTTCATCAGATCGAACGCATTCTTTGAATAAGATGGAGAATGTGGATCATCTTCAGTATCAGTATATGCATGATGCAGCCGATGAAGAAGCGCATAAGTTCTTGCACTCATGTATGAAGAACCCTGTGTAATAAATGTAAGAATGTAAAAGAATTTTTCCCATCCCCTGCTCATGCGAAATGCCCCGTGCGCTGCGTACCGGTGAAGAAAGAAAGTCTGACAAAAGAGCGACAAATACCAATGCAACACAAAAAAAATCAATACTGCCATGTAACTGTCTTTATATAATTATTAATAACAAGCGTGCAATTTAGGTAATTAAACCGACGATTTTGGTCTTTCTCCAAAGAGAAGGCTGCCTATTCTTACCATGTTACTGCCTTCTTCAATAGCCATTTTATAATCCGCGCTCATGCCCATAGAGAGATATTTAAACATGAAGTTCTTTGTATTCACATGGCGGTATTTATCATAAAATGTTGAAAGATTTCTCATCTCTGCTCTTACCTTATCCTCATCCTCCGAAAATGATGCCATGCCCATAAGCCCCTGCACCATGATGTTGCCCAGTTCATTCACCTCAGCAGCATGGGTAATGCTTTCCACCATTTCATCCAGTTCATTTTCGTGGAGGCCGAATTTGGTTTCTTCACTGGCTATGTGAACCTGCAACAGACAGTTGATTTTTCTCCCGAACTTTCTTCCCTGCCGGTCGATCTCCAATAAAAGTTTATAACTGTCTACACTGTGAATAAGGTGAATAAATGGAGCAATGTATTTTATCTTGTTCGATTGTAGATGACCGATGAAATGCCACCTGAGATCATCAGGAAGCAGTAATTGCTTTTCAATTAGCTCCTGAACATAGTTTTCTCCAAAGTCACGTTGACCAAACTGATATAATTGGTTGATCTTTTCCACAGGCTGCACTTTTGAAACCGCAACAAGTGTTACATTTTTACCTAACTGATCAGTGAACGACTGGTAGTCCTCTTTTTTCATCGCTTTAAAGTTATGTAGAAGTAAAACTCAGCTGATAACCGCCCTGCTGATCACCATACGTTGTATTTCGCTGGTGCCTTCATAGATCTGGGTGATCTTGGCATCGCGCATTAGCCGTTCTACATGGTATTCTTTTACATATCCGTAACCACCATGAATTTGAACCGCTTCTATTGCCGCCCACATGGCGGTTTCAGAAGCAAACACTTTTGCCATTGATGAACTCACGGCATAATCCCTGTTATTGTCTTTATCGGCAGCCGCCCTCAGGCACAAAAGCCGTGATGCTTCAACACGCGTGGCCATATCGGCCAGTTTGAATTGAATGGCCTGGTGCATATTGATAGGCTTACCAAATGCTTTCCGTTCTCTTGAATATTTAAGTGATAATTCAAGCGCCCCCGCAGCTATGCCAAGCGCCTGCGATGCAATGCCTATTCTTCCACCGGCAAGTGTTTTCATGGCAAATACAAACCCTGACCCTTCTCCCCCTATTCTATTCTCTGCAGGTACTTTCACATCCTGAAACATCACCGAATGAGTATCGCTTCCCCGTATGCCAAGTTTATTTTCTTTATTGCCTACTGATACGCCAGGCCAGTTTTTTTCAACAATAAATGCATTAATGCCTTTGCTTCCTTTTGAAGCATCTGTTTGCGCAATCACCAGGTAAACTGAGGCTGAATGGCCATTAGTGATCCAATTCTTCGTTCCATTGAGCACGTAATGGTCTCCCCTGCTTTCGGCAGTAGTACGCTGAGACGAAGCATCGCTTCCTGCTTCCGGCTCACTCAATAAAAATGCGCCTATGTATAATTCATCATCTTTATTTCCCTGTGCCAGCGGCACCAGATATTTTTCTTTTTGGTGTTCGGTTCCATATGTTTCGAGTCCCCAGCACACCAGCGAGTTATTAACGCTCATGCACACACTTACACTGGCGTCGATTTTACTGATCTCTTCCATTGCCAGCACATAACTCACGGTATCAAGTCCGGAACCTCCGTACTTCGGCGCAACCATCATACCCATGAACCCTAATCCGGCCAGCTTCTTAACCTGCTCAACAGGAAATTGCTGATGTTCATCTCTGTCAATCACTCCCGGCAGGCATTCATTCACGGCAAAATCTTTTGCCGCCTTGCGGATCATCAAATGCTCTTCGGTAAATGTGAATTGCATAATGCTGTTGGTTTTGGGCAACAGTCGCAAAAATATAAGAATATACCGAATAAACTAACAATTGTTAGCGCTGCTATCGTGGAGCATTTTTCCTGTTGATATTATCATCACCCATTCTTTTCTGTCCGTTCGGATCTATAGACCTTGATGGCGGCATGTTTTTGATCACGCGCAATATATTATCCTTAAGCATTTTTGCACGCGGCAACCCTGCAATGGCGGCACCACGAACATTATCATCCTTTGTAAGATCAATGGCACTGCTGAACTGATTTATTTTATTATCCTGCATCTTTAGCAGCACATTTAGCCATTCATTCTCGAAATTATTTCCTTTTAACAATTTCATTGTTTCTACATTGGCAAGAAAACTACCATTGTTATAAGCATAATCACCCTGTGCAGAATAACCATCCTCATCTTTTGAATGTGTGCGGGCGATCGTACCCGTGTCTTTACCGTGCACATTACCGCTGCCTGAACTCCCTGATCCCAGATCTTCATTTACAGTATTTCCGGTAATTCCCTGCGGAATATTTTCGCCTGTAGAATGTATTTTATCACCCTTTACGCTGTTCAGTACACTGTCAAGATCTTTTTGTGAAACCCCTTCCACATGTTTTGATGTATTATTGGCCAACAAATGCGACAATGCTTCGCGGTCGTTTTGCATTATATCCCGTGCCAGCTGTTTTATTTTCGGTCGCTCTGCATTTTTTAGTGCCATTTCAGCAACCTTATATTCTATAATATGCTGCTTCACTGCGTTGTTCACAAACCCTGTATCTGAATAACGTGCAGAATCCTTTACGGAGCTATGTGCTGAGGCTGAAGCACTCCGTGAATTTTGAGTTGTATCCTGAGCATGAACATTACAAACACTTATTGCTATAAAACCGGCCAGAAGCGCCGGAATTTTAATTTCCACACTTTTCATGTTCACTGTTTTTGATTCTTTTATAGTATGAAACAATTGTTCCAAAACTGCTAATTTCGCAACGCGTTGATAACTGTAAATCAATTTTATGAACCTTCACGAATACCAGGCTAAAGAATTACTTAAAAGATACAATGTACCCGTGCAGGAGGGAATACCTGTAGATACTCCCCAGGCTGCAGAAGAAGCATATAAAAACCTGAAGGTTCAGTATGGAAACAGTTTTGCAGTAGTAAAAGCCCAGATCCATGCAGGCGGACGTGGAAAAGGAAAGATAATAGGCACTGAACAACGTGGTGTTGCGGTTGGCAAAAACAGTGAACAGATCAAAGATATCGCTGCAAACATAATCGGAGGAACACTTGTTACTATTCAGACCGGGGAAGCAGGTAAGGTGGTAAACAAGGTACTCGTCGCGCAGGATGTTTATTATGAAGGCCCTCATCCGATCAAGGAATT
>DATLDR010000223.1:0-5298 GCA_035525775.1 Flavitalea sp. | reverse complement strand
CCTTTTCCATCAGAAGCGGCAATATTGGCTTCAACATTTTTCAACTTGCGCATACCTGGTATAATGGTACCTACCTGCTTATTAGATAAAATAAAACGCAGTGCCATTTCGGCCATTGTCATGCCTTCTGGTATAAGCGGCCTTAAAGCATTTGCATGATCCACACTTGACTTTAAATTTTCAGGAACAAAGTAGGTGTTACGCCAGTCTCCTTCAGGAAAAACGGTATCGTAGTTCAGCATTCCTGTAAGTGTACCTTCATCAAAGGGAACACGTGCAATGATGCCAATATCAAATTTCTCACAAACAGGAAAAAGCCTGTCTTCCGGATTCTGATCAAAAATATTGTAGATGACCTGTACAGCCGAAAACAAACCACTCTCAAGTGCCTTTATACCATTTTCAGGTTCCCAGCGGTTAACAGAAACGCCCCACTGCTGTACTTTACCCTGCTTCGTTAATTTCACAACTGCGTTTTTCCATTCATCACGGTCCGACCACGCATCTTCCCATACATGAAACTGGAGCAGGTCGATAGTTTCAAGGTCGAGGTTTTTGAGACTTTTTTCTGCATATTCTATGATGTAGTCTTCAGGAAAAACATCTTCAAGCTTAAAATCAGACTTTGATGGCCACCGCCTGTTTTTAGGTGGCAGCTTCGTGGCCGCGTACAATTTTTTACCGGGATGGTCTTTGATGAGCTGGCCCAGGATCTGTTCCGAACGGCCTTCACCGTAACCCCATGCCGTATCAAAAAAATTACATCCTAATTCTACAGCCTTATGCAGTGAAGTTTGAGTTTCCCTGTCGTCCGAATCCTTCCATCCTGCAAGTCCCCACATGCCGTAACCCATTTCAGACACATTCCATCCTGTTTTACCGAACCTTCTGTATTCCATATGTTTTCTTTGATCAAATATAGGTAACGCAACCTTCAGATAGGTTTTATACGTAACCTATTAGGATTCTATTCAAATAATTTTTTATGAAAAGAATTATATCAATATTATTCTTCATACTCGCCCTCTCGTGCTACAAAAACAAAAAAGCAGGTAATAATGATCCGCCACCCAACAACGGCGGCAACACAGATTGCGGAACATTGAATGGTTATACGTTGTATAAAGATGCCCAGGGTTGCTACTACAATGGAAGCAACTACTCGAAGGTATATGTTGATGCAAGCAACTGCACCTGCCAATAGCTATTCTATAAAATCCGAAGCATATTTCGCAAGCACAGGTACCAGGTTCTGTTTGCCAGCCTTAAAGGCATGGTCTGCGCCCTCCAGCTTTATCAGTGTGGCGTTCTTTAATGATGAAGTAACCTTCTCAATCAACTCTGGTGTTGCCAGCTCATCACGTGTTCCCTGTAAAAAAAGCATAGGCACCTTCACATTTTTAAGATGCTCAGCCCTGTCAGTAGAAGGTTTGCCGGCAGGATGCAACGGAAACCCAAAAAAGATAATACCTCTGACAGCAGCATCGGGATGCCCGGCAAGATATTGTGAGCTCATCCTTCCACCGAATGATTTACCGGATAAATACATAGGCAGCTCAGGATAAGTTTTTTTGATTTCACTGATAGCAGCTTCAATGGTATTGTGCGCCACTGCAGGCAGATCAGGTCTTCTTTTTTTCTGTTCGATAAATGGGAAATTAAAGCGCAGGGAAGCTATACCAAGTTCGGCCAGGGCGTTTGAAAGTGCCACCATAAATGAATGACCCATTCCTGCTCCTGCACCGTGAGCAAGTGTGATTATGATCTTTGCGTTTTCAGGAACAATGTACTCCGCAGATACCTTTCCTGCAGAAGGAGACACATCAAGCATTAATGAATATTGTTCCATTTTGGCCGGAAAACTATATACAAAAATGAAGTTAGCAATTATTATTTTCAAGGAATGAAAAACAGAGAACTAGAAAAAACAGGAGAAAAACTTTCAGCCATAAGACTCGCATGCATAGGCATGAGTTATGCTTATGGCCCTGTAGATAATGCTGAATCCATCGCAACACTTGAAGAAGCGATCAACATCGGAATCAATTTCTGGGACACCGCCGACACGTATGGCAATGGAGAGCCTGCACAGCTTGCACTTGCATGGGTACTTTTGCAGGGAGATCACATGATCCCTATACCGGTAACAAAGAAAAGAAAGTATTTAAGGGAGAATGCAGGTGCCGCACATGTTGAGCTTACTAAAGAAGATTTGAAAAAAATTGATGAAGTTTTAACTTCCCATCCTGACACAGGCCAGCGTTATGGTGCGGGCGCAATGAAATTAGTCAACAGGTAATTTTTATTAATAAAAATATCTCCGCAATAGCGGTGTTTCAATGTATGATCAAAATATTATTATTCTCTGTAGTTTTCTTATATTCTCTATTCTCTTTCTCACAAAGAAAAGAAAAAAAACAACCGGTATCAGAAGAGAAAATTATTCTTGCAGACAACCAGGTGAGCCGCTATTCAATTGTTCTTCCTTCAAATGCTACCGTTTATGAACAGAAGGCAGCACAGGTATTGCAGAATTACGTTATACAGATCTCCGGAGCCGTTTTACCGGTTATCGCGGCAAACAGGCATAAGTCTCCCTACGAAATTGTGCTTGGGCAAAACGAACGGCTGGATGAAATTGGAGCAGGTGTAAATTATCAATCGTTAAAGGAAGATGGATTTATAATAAAAACCGATTCTTTGCGGCTGATCATTGCAGGAGGAAATGAAAAAGGGACTTTATACGGCGTGTATTCATTTCTTGAAAAATATCTTGGCTGCAGGATGTACACTCCTAAGGTCAAGATTATTCCTGCTAAATCAAAGATACTTCTCGGAAATATATACGATAAGGAGGTACCTGTCATCGGCTTCCGGGATACGCACTACCGCGCAACATGGGATGCCGAATATACCGACTGGCACAAGCTCGATCATGCGCCTGACGGTGAGCGCACAGACTGGGGTATGTGGGTGCATACATTCAATGAGCTGATGCCACCACAGGTATATTATCAGTCGCACCCGGAATATTTTGCGATGGTAAAGGGAAAACGCCTTCCCACTCAGCTTTGCCTTTCTAATCCTGCAGTACTCGAAATAACTGTTCAGAGTCTTCGAAAAATGATTGCACAGAATCCTTCTGCGAAATATTGGTCGGTGAGCCAGAATGATAACAGGGATTACTGTACGTGCGACTTGTGCAGGTCACTTGATTCTGTTGAAGGATCACCATCGGGATCAATCATCAGCTTTGTGAACAAGGTAGCGGACCATTTTCCTGATAAAATGATCTCAACCCTCGCTTATGAATATGGAAGGCATGCACCAAAAAATTTTAAGCCGCGCGACAATGTGAACATCATGCTGTGCAGCATCGAAGCATACCGGGATAAACCCATTACCCAGGACACTGCCAGCGCGGAATTTGTTAAGGATGTAAAAGATTGGGGAAAGATATCAAAGGACATTATTATATGGGACTATGTTATTCAGTTCAACCATTTGTTGAGCCCTTTCCCTAACCTGCAGGTGTTGCAGCCAAACCTTCAGTTTTTTGCGGAGAATGGTGTTAATGCCATGTTCGAACAGGGAAACCGCGAAGTTGGTGGAGAATTCGCAGCTCTGCGGTCGTACATGATCTCAAAATTGATGTGGAACCCTTATCTGAATGTCGATTCGCTGATGAACGATTTTCTTTACGGCTATTATGGTGCAGCCGGAAAGCCTGTACGGGAATATATTGACGCGATGCGTACAGCTTTGCTGAAAAACAATAAACCTCTGCGGATCTTCGGATCACCAAACGAAGCCTCGGATACTTATCTTTCACCAGCATTGATGAAGAACTATAATGCACTATTTGAAGAAGCTGAAAAAATGGTGAAAGATTCTGCGGTGTTGCTTGAAAGAGTAAGGATCGCACGGCTTCCACTTATGTATGCTGCAATGGAGCAGGCGAAAAAAAATTATACCGGTGAGAATGGATTGTTTGAAAAAGTAAACGGCAGATGGGAAGCGAAAACGGCTGTGCGCAACATGGTGGATGAATTTACAGACCTGTGCATCAGGGAAGGTGTTACCCAGGTAAAAGAATGGAGCACCTCGCCAGAAGAATACCGTTCTGCGATGTACCGCATATTTTCACAGGGTATGAACGAGCATCTTGCGTTTGGCAAAAAGGTTACGCTTATAAGTCCAGATACTTCCGCCATCAACAGTGAAGAATTAAAAATGCTTACAGATGGAAAACGTGGCAGCCATGATTATGATAACAACTGGGTGATTTTTGCTGGAAAAGATCTGGAAGCGGTGATTGATCTCGGAGAGACGGAAAAAGTTAGCAGGATAGGATCTGGATATTACCAGCTTGGATTCTGGCTGCGGTTACTTCCTTTGAATGTTGAGTATTATACTTCGATGGATGGTAAAAAATTTGAGCTTGCCGCTAATATTGTTAATACTTTACCGATTGACCAGTATGGAGGATATTTAAGGGAATTCAATTCGGCGTTTACACCACGCGATGCCAGGTATATTAAAATTATCGCTCGCAGCATGGGTAATACACCAGGCTGGCACCCCGGAGCAGGCCGTCCTGCAAACATGCTGATTGATGAAATTGTGGTGGAATAATGACTGAGTTGGGTTGTAAATGAAAAAAGAAAAAAGTATATTCTATTCGGGTACGAGTGGACTGGTGCTGCCGGTAAAGAATAAACTCGCTTATCCTGAAGAACTTCGTGACAGAAGCAGGTTGCACTATTACAGCACCTTATTCAATACTATTGAAGTAAACAGCATTTTTTACAAACTACCCCAGCGCAAGACCGTTGAACGGTGGAACAATGATGTGATCGATGATTTCAAATTCACTTTCAAGCTCAGCAAGGAAATAACCCATAGTAAGGAACTCAATTTTGAAAGAGCCGCTGTGAAAAGATTTTTTGAGATAGTTGAAGTGGATGAGAATAAAAAAGGATGCATACTGGTGCAGTTTCCGGGAAAATTAAATACTGATTTTGCTCAACAGGTACAGAACCTTTTAAAAGTAGTTAGTAAAGCGGCGCAAAAACTTTCCTGGAAAATAGCAGTAGAATTCAGGCACATCTCGTGGTACACGCCATCAACAATCAAATTACTGGATGATATCAATGCTGCTTGTGTAATTCACGATATAAGACCTTTCACAACAGAATTGCTGAATGATTCGCGCACTATTTATATCCGGTTCCATGGAACTGAAAAAAATTACCGGGGCAGTTATCCGAATGACTTACTTGGTGACTGGTCGGGCAA
>DATLDR010000218.1:0-19561 GCA_035525775.1 Flavitalea sp. | reverse complement strand
TCAACTTCCTGTTTTCTGTAATTGTCAAGGATCAGGCGGCCAAGTCCCTGTGCGGCTCTTGAACCTACTTCTGTGATCTCTCTTCTATTTACACGTGAAACATTCGACCCGATATTATAATCGAGTTTTATCCATTTATTGATATTATAATCAAGGTGCATACCTGCAACAAATCTTTCTTCTGCCGTATTTGCAACATTATATTTTGCAGACCATCGTGGATTGTCGAACTGGTTACCACCGTTTGGTGTAATGCTGAATCCGTTTTTGTCTTCGAAGGGAAGATTCATATCCCAGTTACGCGCAAGGAACATTGATCTTGCGAAAAGTGATGCAGCACCATCAACCTGGTTCTCTCCAAAGTAACCACCTGTCTGGGTTGATTTTGAATAACTGAAATTACCTCTTACCGTTAATCCCATATCGAGTTTAGTCTGTGCACCAAGCCCGATGTTAGATCTTTTATACGTAGCACCTTCCACATAGCCTGTGTGACTAAGGTTTGAAAGGGTTGCAGCAACAGAACTTTTCGAATCACCACCCTGGAAACCTACAGAATTTTCATACACCATACCGGTTCTGAAGAGATCTTTTACGTTGTCTGGGTGAGCCCGGAAAGCTACGCTGTCGCCTGGGAACATTTCCGGATAAGCATTCTTGTAAAGGCCCCACACAGGAATTGAATCGCGGTCCCGGAAAGCTGGTCCCCATGAACCGTTGGAATTCGAATAACCCTGTTGTGAACCTGCCCCGAATTCATTCTGGTAATCGGGAAGATTGGCAATTTTTTCAAACGAAACAGAGCTCTTGGCTGTTACTTCAAGTCCTTTCCTTCCTTTTAATGCACTACCTGATTTTGTTGTGATAATGATTACACCATTTGACCCCCTTGAACCATAAATAGCGGCAGCAGATGAACCTTTCAGTACGTTCATTGAAGCAATATCATTTGGATCGAGATTAGAAATACCACTTGAATAAGCTGTACCTCCAGTTGTCTGATTAGTTGTGGTGATCTGATCGTTGCTGTAAGGAACTCCATCCACTACAATAAGTGGCTGGCTGTTTCCATAAAATGAGTTATTACCCCTGATTTGAATTCGGGTTGCAGCACCTGGTGTACCTTGTGATGTTCTTATGTCCACACCGGCAACTTTACCCTGCAGACCTTTAAGCATATCGGGTTCAGATTTCTGAACAAGTACATCCGGATCCACTTTACTTACAGAATAGCCGAGTGCTTTCTCAGTTCTCCTGATACCGAGTGCCGTTACTACAACTTCCTGAAGGTTTGATTCCCCAACAAGGATAATAGGAATGTTTGTCTGGTCACCAACAGTAGCCTCCTGTTTCTGGAAGCTTGCAGCTGTAACCACCAAAGTTGAACCTTTGGGAGCTGTGATGGTAAATGTACCGCTCTGATCAGCAGAAACCGCTTCCGATGTTCCCTTTACAGTAACCGTAGCAAAGGGAACAGGCTCACCCTGGACATTTCTTATCTGTCCGGTGATTTTTACGGCCTGCGACCAGGCAGCCACTGTCAACAACAGCGACATGGTCAATAAGCAATAGATTTTTTTCATACTCTCTCTTGATTTTTAGTTTTTACTTTGAAACCGTCTTATTTATCATAAAGCATGAAAGCGGGTGAAATAACCGTACGGGTATTCACTCCACTCGCACTAATTAGCGCAATCATTGAATAAACTATTGATGTTTTGATTTGGGGGATCGTTAGTTTACAAAAAATGTGTCTCCAGGTGTAACTAACATTAGTAAGTAAGATTCTCAAAATGGATATTTGGTTTATTGCCATACAACTACCTTAAAATGGACTTCCCGGTTACCCCCGACGAAATTGTTGCAGTAATTGGTTGAAGCTGTTATTATTTTGACTTCCGGCTTCTTGCAGATGAAATTTGAATCCGGTAATGTAGTTCCTATAGACTGGTCTCTTCAATGCCTCGTTTAAGCTGGGTGACCAAACCAGCGGCGAAAGCGCTTTTCTCATGTACTGAACTTTTTCTTAAGAGCCGTAAATATAGGAAGAATTTACCTTCTTCAAAATTATGTTAAACTTGCTTAACGGAAACTTCCTACCATAAAAAGACAAACACCGGTGCTTTTTCGCTGCACTTCAAAAAGATTTATATGGCTTAGTATTGTGTAATCACTCATCTATTTTCAAGAAAAACCTGCAATCTGAACGAAGAAATCCGATTTCCTGGTATTAAAGAAGGGCCCGATCCTATTTGGCCAAGATTATTATAAACGGTAGAACCAGCTTTCATGTTTACCGTCAACCGGCTGTCACTTAGAAATTTTAGTTTGATCTTAGCTTTAACGTTCAGATAATACCGGATACCATTATTATAAAATGAAGGTGTAGTAGTGGCAAAAAGGACATCGTTTTCAAAGGCATAAATGCGTGCATCATACGTTTCAGCATCAAATGCCTGAAATCTGATGCTACCAGACAACCACGAGGAGAAAGGTTTATAAATCACATCGGTAAAAAAAAGGTATCCGTTTTGAGGATGATGCAGCAATTTATGAGAGAATATACATAGTTCGGTTCTGCTCCTGATGAGTATCGTACGGCTAACCTGGCGGCTGAACTGCGATCGCCAATTTTGAATTACCTGAATACCAGGCATTGTAATATCTTCTTCTTCGCTTTCAATATTCAGTGGTTTTAATCTGTATCTGAAGCGGCTGTAAATTTCGGTATGTTTATCAGGTCGGTACGTCACCTGTACAAGGTAACCTGATCCGCTTGATGGAGCATTCAACCGGTATTTAATCCATGGAAAGGAAAAAATATCCGCATAAAGGTCAATTTTCCATTTTGTATGTGGCGCAAGGCTTATACCTGTATAAAATCCATTTTCATTAACAGGCATCGTATTCTCAGTGAACGCATTTCCGAAAACTGATTGGTAAGCTTTACTGATAACCCTGTGAATAATAGCAATATCGGCAGTTTGAGAAAGACTCGTCATCACACCATTAATATATGCCACACTGAATTTTTTATCTGAAGCGAATTCGCCAAAGGCGTGCAAATTCCTGAATGTGAAACTGTAATCTGTACTGAAATTGAACCACTGCTTTCCCCGGAGTGCATAAATGTTATAAGGTTCGTCCTGTTTTAAAACAGGCAACGAATATTTACAGTAAACCCCATTTATCCCTATATGTACGGACCCTATTGTTTTTTTAAGGTTAATGCCGGAAGTTAACAGTGATACATTGTTCTTATTATATACTTCAGCTTGTGTACGATGAAGACCTGATGTTAATACAGATGTGATCACACCTTCTGCTGTATTTGCTGTCAACCGCCTCATGGAAAAAAATCCGGTGCATTCATAATTTCCTTTTGCAATTGTAGCTGCAATGCCACGATGAAAATTGAATTCACCTGCAGAATGGTAGGGCCGCAAAACGTCGCTTTGTCTTTTTATATTAATTACGGATGAACTTTTTTTTAAAGACTGGCTTTGCCAATGAATTAGTCCCTGGCCAAAGTTTATGGAGTAATCGCCGGCTGCGACCGATTTAAAGATGCCCGCTTGCCTCGCAAAAAAATGAAAGGAAATAAAGTTCGGTTGAATACCATTGACAAATAATTTTTCGCCCGGATCTTTATCGGCAATAAATCCATATTGCAGCAGGTTACGGTATTGATACTTATACCGCATCATCAGTGCTGTACGGTTTCCAGTGAATGGCTGACTTGAATTATGCTTATATCCATCAGACGTTTCAGGGACAATGGATGGGCGGAGGAGCAGACTATATTCACCTGCAGAAATACGTTCATGAATGCTTGAGCCCGACAGATGTTCTTTTTTTACAGCAACATACGGAAGAATCAATTTGATTAATTCAATCGTAAAACCAGGTACTGCCTGAAGTTCATGAATATCGATTATGTCTCCCATCAATTTTCTGTAAGCGGAAAGATTGCTTATCTGAAGTGCATGTAATAAAGTAAGCTGCTCCAGTTCACTTCCATTTATATCAAGAGGATGCCGGATGAAATATTTTAATTGCTGTATATCATAATCATTTTCTGATTCATCGGCTTCATCCTGCATTAAGTCTTCCATCTGACTTGTGTTTATATCACTGTCAGCATCCTGACCATTGGCAAGCAGAACGAAGAAAAAGATTGATATTGTAAATAGCAATTTCACTCGGTAATGTTATTTTTATATATTAAACTTATTACAGGAGAAGGGCCTAAGGCAGTGTGATAACTACAACCTGCTTCTAACATCCACTTCAACATTTTCCATGAAATGCTTACATATGGCTGATTGCCTGTGGTTGACCAATTCATGGCCGCTGAAAATTTTTCACCGAACTGGTAATGCAGTGTGAAAACAACTGATAATGGGCGACCCTCCTCCTTTTTCGATTCGAAGCCTGCATATGCAATGGATGATGCCTGCCACCCTAAAATGAAGCAATAAGATGATGCTGCATGTAAATTATTTCCAGCTTTGATAATGCCTGGATTAACCATTTTGATTCCTGCATAAATGTTATCGTTTAATTTCATTGACGACGCTATACCGGTCTGAATGACAGAAACGGCTGTTGATCCTCTGATATTAACCCGAACACGCTGGAATAATACGCCTGCATTGATAATGCCGAAATTTTTACCATAACTCAATCCGGCTATTTGTTCATTAAACAATGGATCACCTGAATGTTGAAATAAAAACGACACTCCATTATTATTAAACCTGGCAGAAAATGATAAAAGAAGAACATTGATTTCAGTCAGGTATTTTTTTTCGGCATACATCATTGCTTCTGTATTCCTGATATATGGAATCAACGACGGATTATAGGATGCGTTGATGGAATTAATAAATACCCCGCCGATTTTAGCTGAAGCGAGGTAGGGTATCGTCAACGGATAATATACTGACTGTGCTGGTACCAGACCCGGACAAAGGGAATAAAATAAAATAGCATAAATTTTTTTCACAAAAATTCTTTGAGCAAAATTTCATTGTACGCGGAAATAAAAAATGGGAAAAAAGCGGTAATGAAAATGTATTATTCTTCCGGCGATATTTTGGGAAGCTGTGTTGGCGGTACTACCTTTGGCACATGAAAATATTGGACGGACAACTTGTTTCTCAGGCAACAAAAGATGAGCTTAAATTAAAAGTCGCAGATCTGGTACAGCAGGGAAAGAAAGTACCGCATCTCGCAGCTGTGCTTGTAGGGAATAATGGTGCGAGTGAAACATACGTTGCGTCCAAGGTGAGAACATGCCAAGAAATTGGCTATAAATCGTCGCTTATCCGGCTTGACGAAAGCATCAGTGAAGAAAATTTGTTACATACGATCAGAAAACTGAATGATGATGATGATGTTGACGGGATACTTGTTCAGTTGCCGCTTCCAAAATCAATTTCTGAACAAAAAGTAATCGACACAATAGATGCATCAAAAGATGTTGACGGCTTTCATTCAATCAATGTTGGGAGAATGGTTCAGGGGTTGCCAGCATTTATTCCTGCTACCCCCTATGGAATCATGCTATTGCTTGAGTATTTTAAAATAGATACGAAGGGCATGCATGCTGTTGTAATCGGAAGGAGCAATATTGTAGGCAGGCCAATGAGTATATTGTTAAGTGCTGCTACAAACCCCGGGAATTGCACGGTTACTTTATGTCATTCACATACAAAAAACATCAAGGAGATTTGTCGTGATGCAGACATTATTGTGGCAGCGCTGGGAAGGCCTGGTTTTCTTACCGGAGACATGGTAAAAGAAGGGGCTATAGTGATCGATGTAGGCATCAGCAGAGTACCAGATCCCTCCAAAAAAAGAGGATATTCGATTAAAGGTGATGTCAATTTTGAGGAAGTAGGTCCAAAATGCAGTTATATCACGCCCGTTCCCGGCGGGGTGGGTCCCATGACAATAGCCGGACTGATGAAGAATACTTTCCGGGCTTGTTTAGCTAAATAACAGGTTATTAGGATAGATTTCGTGGTTAAAAAGCGAAATTTGCAACCTGATGCAAACAGGCACTTTTTTTACTGCGACCACTACCCTGCCGGTGATGGAATCATTCTACACTATTCAGGGTGAAGGATTTCACCAGGGCAAAGCAGCATACTTTATCCGGCTTGGGGGGTGCGATGTCGGTTGCGTTTGGTGTGATGTGAAGGAAAGCTGGGATGCAGAAAAACATCCGAAAAAGGAAATCAGAAATATTGTTGATGACGCACTGAAATATCCGGGCAGACTTGCAGTTGTCACAGGTGGTGAACCTTTAATGCATGATTGTAACGCTTTAACGGAAGAATTGCATACTAAGGGATTCACAACGAACATTGAAACATCAGGAAGCTATCCATTGTCCGGCAAGTGGGATTGGATCTGTGTTTCACCAAAAAAATTCAAAGCCCCACTTCCTGGGATCCTTCCACTTGCTAACGAGCTGAAAGTTGTTATATATAATACATCGGATTTTATTTGGGCGGAAAAATACGCAGCGAAGATGTCCCCGGGGTGCAAACTTTATCTGCAGCCGGAGTGGGAAAAGTCTGCCAGTGTAACTCCATTGATCATTGAATACATTTTGAAAAACCCGCATTGGGAATTTTCATTGCAGATACATAAATACATACACGTACCGTAATATTCAAATACATTCTTGAAAAAATTATTCTACATATCCATACTTATTCTTTCAGCGGTTACGGGGTTCACCCAGAAAAATATTGCAGCGAGGAAAAAAGCTGAAATCCTTTATAACCAGGCTCTCACTAAAGCTTCTGACGGTGAATATCATGAAGGAATTAAAATGCTGAACGACGCAATCAAGCTCGATCCTTACTTTTTTGATGCTTACCTAACGCTGGGCGGCATATATGGAGAATTAAAAGAGTATACTAGCTCAGTGAAAAATTATGAAAAGGCGCGAACGATCGATTCGCTGAACTTCAAAGATTACGCATTGCCTTATTCAATCAACCTTGCCGGGCTGGGCCAGTTTCAGAAGGCGCTTGATGCCGTAAAAAATTTTCTTTCGATCAGTGATCTAAATGCATCCGGAAGAAAAGCCGGTGAATACAGGAAAAGATGTTACACATTCGCCATTGATTATGCAAGCAAACACGGGCAAACGGATTATAAATTTGAGCCTAGAAATTTAGGAGACAGTATTAACAGTAATGTTTCTGAATATTTTCCTACTATCACTATTGATGGGCGGCAGCTATTTTACACTAGGCGTGTAAATAATATGAATGAAGATTTTTATGAGTCGTCAATGACAGATAATTCGTGGAAGCCCGCGAAAAGTTTACCAGGTGATATTAATACAAATCTGAATGAAGGTGCTCAGAACATTTCGCAGGATGGCGAATGGCTGATATTTACAGGCTGTAACTTCCCGGAAGGATATGGAAGCTGCGATCTTTATATTTCTTATCTCACTCCACAGGGGTGGAGCGCACCGGAAAATCTGGGGGAAAATATTAATACTGAATCATGGGAATCAGCTCCCAGTCTGTCGCCAGATAAACGAGATCTGTATTTTGCCAGTAATCGTCCCGGAGGAATGGGAGAAAGCGACATATATATATGCCATCGTAATCCTGACGGTAGCTGGAGTGCTCCGGTGAATGCAGGCCCGGAGATTAATACGTCGGGCAATGAAAGTTGTCCCTTTATACATGCAGATAACCAGACACTATATTTTACTTCAGACGGGCATGTTGGTTACGGAGGGGATGATCTGTTCTTTGTGAAAAAATTAAAAGGTGGAAAGTGGGGAGAAGCTGAGAATCTCGGCTATCCAATTAATACGGTTGAAAATGAAGGGAGCCTTGTAATTGCTTCAGATGGTCAAACCGCTTATTATGCTAGTGACAGAAGTGATAGTAAGGGCGGTCTTGATCTGTATACATTTGAACTTAGATCTGATGTTCGTCCGTTGAAAACACTTTGGGTTAAAGGGAAGGTATTTGATGCGAAAACAAAGAAAGGATTGCCGTCAGCAGTAGAGCTGACGGACCTGGGCAGCGGTGATGTATTGAGCAAAGTACAGACAGATGAAACGGGAAGTTATCTTGTAACATTACCGATTGGTAAGGATTATGCTTTTAACGTGAACCGCAAAGGATACCTGTTCTTTTCGGAAAATTTTTCCCTGCGGGATCATACACCTGATTCTACATACAATATTGATATATCACTTGAGCCATTGCATGCAAATGCCACCGTCATTCTGAAAAATATATTTTTTGATGTAAACAGGTTCGTATTGAAGCCAGAATCTTCTTCTGAACTGGATAATATTGTTGAATTACTAAAAGAAAATCCATCTCTTAAAATACAAATCAGCGGACATACGGATAATACCGGCAAGCCTGCAGACAACATTAAATTATCTAATAACAGGGCTAATGCAGTAATTGAATATATTATGAGTAAAGGGGTAGACGCAAAAAGGCTGTCTTCGAAGGGCTGGGGAGAAACAAAACCATTGGCAGATAATTCAAGTGAGGAAGGAAGAGCGCGCAACAGGCGTACAGAAATGAAAGTCATGAACTGAGGCTTAAAGAATGTATTCCGAACTAACATATGAATTATCTCTGTGCCAGGTTCCGTATATCGGTCCTGTACATGCGAAAAAGCTTTGTGACATTTTCGGATCTGCCTCGGCGATATTTAAAGCAAATGTACAGGATCTCGAAAAGGTGGAGAATATTGGGGACATCAAAGCCAGAAGCATAAAAAGTTTCAAAGACTTTTCAAAAGCAGAAAAGGAAATCAATTTCATCGCGAAATATGGCATAAAACCTTTATTCCTTACATCGAAAGAATATCCGCAGCGCTTATTAAATTGTTTCGACCCTCCGACAATATTATTTTACAAGGGAAATGCAGATCTGAATGCATCGAGGATAATTGCAATTGTAGGCACAAGGAACAATACGGTGTATGGGAAAACTTTTACTGAAAAACTCGTTAAAGCGCTTGAACGTTTCAATGTAATAATTGTGAGCGGCCTCGCATTCGGCATTGATTCGATTGCACATAAGTGTTCTCTGAAGTATGGCATCCGTACAATCGGGGTAATGGGTCATGGACTTGATATTATTTATCCGCCCGATAATATAAATCTTGCAAAACAAATGATCAGGGAAGGCGGATTGTTAACTGAATTCAGAAGCAATACAAAACCCGACAAGCATAATTTTCCAAGCAGGAACAGAGTGGTAGCCGGAATAAGCGATGCAACGGTTGTAGTTGAAAGCGGACAGAAAGGCGGAAGCAATATCACGGCGAATCTTGCCTGGGGATATAACAGGGATGTTTTTGCTGTGCCCGGCAGAAGTACTGATATAAAAAGCGAGGGCTGCAATAGGCTTATCAGAGAAAACAAAGCTATGCTGCTTGACGATCCTGAACAACTGTTTGAAGTGATGGGCTGGAATGACCAGAAAGCAAAAAAAACTACTCTTCAGCGTGAAATGTTTCCTCACTTCACTGAAGAAGAAAAAAAGATCATCGAATTGTTAAGGAAAAATGAATTCGCCACTATTGACGATATCAATTTCAACAGTGGTCTCAGTTCGAGCAGTGTTGCATCAGCCACTCTCCATCTTGAGATGCAGGGTGTATTAAAGGTGCTGCCGGGCAAGCGATATGTGCTGAATGACACTGTATAAAAAATTTGATTTTGACTGATATTTGCTACTACCCTATCTTTGCACATGGCAACAAGAATCAGCGCTACAAAATCAAATTTCCCCAGATCAAATAAGTTTTTTGGCGAAGGAGTAACATTCGACGATGTTCTTCTTGTACCTGCCTTTTCACAGGTTTTACCCCGCGAAGTGAGCATTCGCACTCAGCTCACGAAACAAATAGCACTTAATGTTCCAATGATGTCGGCCGCGATGGATACGGTTACCGAGGCTACTCTTGCTATAGCGCTTGCGCGTGAAGGTGGTGTTGGGATTCTTCACAAGAACATGAGCATTGAAAAACAGGTTGAGCAGGTAAGAAAAGTAAAAAGAAGTGAAAGCGGACTAATCATTGACCCTGTAACACTTGATAAAGATTCAACTATTGGTGATGCTTTAAAGTTGATGAAAGAAAATAAAATCGGCGGTATTCCGGTTGTAGATAAAAATAAAAAACTTGCAGGCATACTTACCAATCGCGACCTGAGGTTTGAAACCGATAACAGCAGGAAGGTGAGCGAAGTGATGACGAAGGAAAACCTTATTACGGCACCTGAAGGAACAGATCTTAAGAAAGCAAAGAAAATTCTCAGTCAATATAAAATTGAAAAATTACCTGTTGTAAATAAATCAGGTGAGCTGGTTGGATTGATTACTTACCGCGACATACTTCAGCTTACAAGCTTTCCAAATGCAGTTAAGGATGAATTCGGAAGGCTGCTGGTAGGAGCCGCATTAGGAATTACACGTGACATGCTCGATAGGGCAGGTGCGCTTAAGAACATCGGTGTAGATGTTGTTTGCCTCGACAGTGCACATGGCCACAGTAAAGGAGTAATTGAAGCGCTGAAAGCAGTTAAGAAGACATATAAAAATCTCCAGGTAATTGCTGGGAATGTAGGCACCGCGGCAGGAGCAAAAGCCCTGGCAGACGCGGGTGCTGATGCAGTGAAAGTTGGTATTGGACCGGGATCGATCTGCACTACAAGGATTGTTGCCGGTGCGGGAATACCACAGATCACCGCGATCATGGAAGCAGCTTCAGCACTGTCATCACGCAACATTCCATTGATTGCAGATGGTGGCATCCGGTATACAGGGGATATGGTAAAAGCACTTGCTGCCGGAGCGAACGTAGTAATGATGGGAAGTGTATTCGCGGGCACAGAAGAAAGTCCCGGTGACACAATTATTTATGAAGGAAGAAAGTTCAAGCAATACAGAGGTATGGGCTCGATTGGCGCGATGAGCCAGGGTAGTGGCGACCGGTATTTCCAGGATGTTGAAGATGATATTAAAAAGTTTGTTCCTGAGGGTATTGAAGGACGTGTAGCATATAAAGGAAATCTTTCCGAAATTGTTTACCAGTATGTAGGCGGATTGAGGTCAGGAATGGGTTATTGCGGCGCTAATGATATTCTTGCTCTTCAAAAAAACGCGCAATTTATTAAGATATCAAACGCTGGAATGAAAGAAAGTCACGCTCACGATATCGATATCACGAGAGAAGCTCCAAATTATAGCAGGTAAAATGATATCTGTAAAGCATGTCGGCTTAATATTGCTTGTGATTTTTGCCTGTACCAGATTGTTTTCACAGAGTGACAGCTGTCATCTCAAGATTTCATTGCTTACGTGCGGTCCAGGTGAAGAATTATATTCTGTATTCGGCCATACTGCAATACGCGTAAAGGATGACTTGAATTTCGACATCATCTACAACTACGGAACATTTGACTTCGATGACCCCGATTTTTATACAAAATTCGTAAAGGGTAAGCTACCTTATTCTGTTTCGGCAGAAAACTTCAACACCTTCATGTACGAATACCAGGTGGAAAACAGGAATGTAATTGAGCAGGTACTTAATATGACCTGTGAAGAGAAAGAAAGATTATTTCTGGCCCTCCGGGAAAACGCAAAAAAAGAAAATAAGTATTACCGGTATCAGTATCTTTTTGATAATTGCTCAACAAGACCAAGAGACATTATTGCGAAAAACACTATCGATACAATCAAATATAAAAGAATCATTCCTGAACCTGCGCTAACATTCCGGCAATTGATCCATAAAAGTCTTGAAAAGGGCAAACTGTACTGGAGTGAATTTGGTATCGACTTATTGCTTGCAAGCAGAATAGACAGGAAGGCAACAAACACCGAAGCCATGTTCCTTCCGGATTATCTGATGAAAGGATTTGACAGCGCAACAGTTGAAAATCATAAAATAGTTGCGGATAAAAAAAATTTGCTTAGAAGCATCCCATTGTTAAATAAAAGTAATACAGGGTTCACACCGCTCTTATTGACAATGTTATTACTGATTACAGGTATCATATTCACATTTATCACAAATAACTGGGCGCGGAAGGCCGGCGATGTTTTTGACATAGGATTTTTTTTAATCCTGGGTATTATGGGCTGCTTCATGCTGTTCATGTGGTTTGGTACCGATCACGAACTATGCAGGGATAATTACAATGTGCTGTGGGCTCTTCCTACCCACGTTATAATACCTTTTTTCATACTGAAGAAAACACGTTTTGTAAAAAGATACTTTGCAGCCACAGCGATAATTTCTCTGATCTTTCTGTTTTCATTCCCTGTTCTTCCCCAGGAAATGAACAAAGCATTCTTACCTTTAATATTGTTGTCGGCCATTCGCAGTGCTTACAGGTCACTGAAAAAATAATTTATGCACGAACATGCCCTGATTGAAAAAGATCTGTCACTTTTTTACAGGATCACAGGTGAAGGCGAGCCCATTGTGCTTATCCATGGGTTCGGGGAAGACAGCACAATCTGGGATGGAATGATAGCTGAACTAAGCAACACATGCAAATTGATAGTTCCTGACCTGGCAGGAAGTGGACGATCTAAAGGCAACATGGATGGCATTTCCATGGAAAATCTCGCGGAGCATATCAATTTGATCCTCGAAAAAGAAAGTGTTGATTTATGTTACATGATCGGCCACAGTATGGGAGGATACATTACGCTTGCGTTCGCTGAGAAATACCGACATAAATTAAATGGCCTGGGACTTTTCCATTCAACCGTTTTTCCCGACAATGAAGAAAAAAAATCAGTACGATCAAAAAATATAGAGTTCATCAAAAATTACGGCTCCGAAAAGTTTATTGCGCAATCAGTGCCAAATTTATTTTCAGAATATACAAAAAACGAACGTCCGCAGCTTGTGAAGGAAATCATTACCCGTTACAGCCAGTTTTCACCTACCTCCCTGGTCGCTTATACTGCGGCAATGAAAGACAGGCCCGATCGATCTGACGTGCTCAGGAATTTTAAAAAACCTGTGTTGCTGATCATGGGAGAATACGACACTGCTATTCCCATTGAGCAGAGCCTGAAGATGTGTGAAATTGCTGATTTTGCTTACATTTATATAGCTGCCCAATCAGGCCACATGGGTATGCTTGAAGAACCGGAATTTTGCCTGAAAGCCATAACCGATTTCCTTTCCGGCAGATAAAATAACACCATTTCGACGTTTAAGTACTGATCAAGAGCTTCATGAAGAAAATCTGCCTGCTGATCCTCATTACCGGAGGATTAACCCTCCCATTATCCGCTGCCCACATCCGGGGTGGTGAGCTATATTATAAGTACCTGGGACCAGGCGGTACAACTAACACATCTTCTTTCCTTGTTACTTTAAAATTATACATTGATTGTGGTCAGAATGATCCTGGCCAGCTCGACACTGAAGTATTTTTAACAGTATTCAGCAAGCCGGACAACAGCGAGTATATCGGCCGCTATGCACGCATGGTTAGTGAAGAATTCATAAGATATGATCCGGCTTCAAATCCATGCATCAACAATCCACCACGTGATGTATGTTACCGCCTCAGGTATTATCAGTACACATTTGAACTTCCTAACACTTCACAGGGCTATACAATCGCATTTCAGCGCTGCTGCAGAATAGAAGGAATCAAAAACATTGTTCCACCCAGTAATGATTTCGGTGCAACTTATTCCTGTGAAATCCCCGGATCCAGTCCTGTCGTGAATGGTTATCAGAATACAAGTCCTGTAATTTCAGCAAATGATGCTGTAGCAGTTTGCAGAGGTTCAGATTTTACATTTGATTTTTCTGCAACTGACGCTGATAATGATTCACTTGTTTACCAGTTTTGCAATGCTTATGCGGGTGCTGGTCCTAATAATGGACAAAATTGTTTTTCGTGTCCTATGCCTGTTCCAGGTGCTCCTCCTCCGTATAAGTCACTTAACTATAATGCTCCTTACTCCGGATCTTCCCCGATGGGAGATATAAGCATCAACAGCAGAACCGGCATCATGTCGGGCATTGCCCCAGACCTGATTGGTCAATATGTAATTACCGTTTGTATCGGAGAATACAGAAACAGGCAACTGATCAATATTCACAGAAAAGACATTCATATCAAAGTTTCGGATTGCATTCCATTGAAAGCCGTTTTAAGGCCAGATTATTCATATTGCGATGATTTTCTGGTAACGTTTAAAAATCTACAGGTTAATCCCACAGGCTCACTGTACACATGGGACTTTGGTGATGGTACACCGCCGAGCACCACCACCATTCCTGATGGTTCATTGCAACACCAGTATGCGGATACGGGAACATACTTAGTCAAGTTAAAAGTTGTGCTCGCCGGCCAGTGCATAGATTCAACTACAACACGCGCACACGTGTATCCTGGATTTTATCCGGGCTTTATATACGATGGTGCCTGTTTGTTTACACCATTTGAATTCAGGGATACAACAAAAAGCCGCTATGGCGCTCCATCCTACTGGAGCTGGAACTTTGGAGATGAAACAACGGAGGCTGATACGAGTGATCTCCGTAATCCAACATGGTTATACAACACCCTTGGTTTCAAAAATGTAAAACTGATTGTTGCTTCAGATAAAGGATGTATCGATACCGTACCAATCCAGGTGGAGGTAAAAAATAAACCCAACCTTACCTTACCATTTACAGATACCTTGATCTGTAATATAGATACACTGCAGTTGAATGCAATTGGCGACGGAACATTTGTGTGGACACCTTCATACAATATAACCAACACCACCAGTGCAACACCGCTTGTTTTTCCAAAGCTCACTACGACATATACAGTTACGATGACTGAAAACAGATGTCTCGCGAAAGGCGACATCCGCGTTCGGGTTGTTGACAGAGTTACACTGGATGCAGGCCCTGACACTACTATCTGCACCACTGATACTTTTAAATTGTTACCACGAGGAGATGGTTTAAAATATACGTGGACCGCAACACCAAATACCTACTTTGATGATCCTAATACAAGATCACCTATGACGCGACCTCTGGTTAACACAAATTATCATGTGATTGCACGAATTGGTAAATGTGTTAATGAAGATGACCTGAATGTTGTTACTGTCCCTTATCCTGTTGTAGATGCGGGACAAGATGTAACAATTTGTTATGATGATACAGTTCTGCTGAATGGCTATACAAATGGTTCTTCATTCAGCTGGGATCCGCAATTGTCTCTGATCAATGGTAGCACTCTTACTCCGGCTGCATATCCATTAAAAACCAGAACATACTCATTACTGGGATACGACACACTTGGTTGTCCAAAGCCCGGAATAGACAGAATAGTGGTGAATGTTCAGGCAGAAATTATTTCAAACGCGGGAAATGATACTGCAATCGTTAAAGGACAACCATTGAAGTTGCATGGTTCTGGATCAGATTTTTTTGCATGGTCGCCGGAAACAGGATTGAATACAACTTCTTCCAGCGACCCCGTAGCATTGATCGACAGAAATATTTCATATGTGTTGAAAGCATTTACTTCAATGGGATGCTTTGATCTTGATACCATGAACGTGCAGGTATTTCAGACAATGCCTGATATTTTTGTTCCGAATGCTTTTGTGCCAGGTGGATATAATTCAGAATTACGGCCAAAAGCTGTAGGGATTTCTACACTTGATTACTTCAGGGTATTCAACAGATGGGGACAGACAGTATTCCAAACTACGCAGTTTAATAAAGGGTGGGATGGAAGATTAAATGGAATAATACAGGCGAATGGCACATATGTATGGATGGTTAGCGGAACGGACTATACGGGGAAAAAGGTGATGAAGAAGGGAACCGCAACCCTAATCCGCTAGTAATCATAGTTTAAACTCCAATATCCACCCTTCATTAATTAATAGCGTGTATTTTGAATTTAAAGGTGGATTAAGTATTTTTATCATTCATCCAGTCCATTCCCCCGCATAATCCGGTGTAGTATGAAGAATATGTTCCTATGCAAGATGATATTGACCTCCGCGCTTTTTTTATATTCCACGATTTTATTTTCCCAGGACGTAATCAGACAACAGAATTGTGATGGAAATCTATATCAGGAAGAAGTAGACAGCCTGAAAAAATATTATGCAAGTGAAGGATACACTGTATTACGTGAAGCATCAATGACAATGGAAAGTGAGTATGAGATGCCTATAGTACTGCCAATGACCCAGGGTGTTTGGTATCAGTTTATATTTATCGGTGACCCTACATCAAGACTATATGAAGTAAGAATGTATGATTACACAGAAAAGCAGGTTATTTATAAAAAGAACATGTGGGGTGATGTTGACGGCAACATCATCAGCTTTAATTATATTCCGCAGGCTTCAGAATATCACATGATTAAACCAGTACAGGTGAACAAGAATAAAAAGAAAATGTGTGGTTATGTGATGCTGTTAAAGAAAACGTCGTAAACTATGGCATAGCCCAAAAGTCAAACAGCAATCAAATTTGTTTTGACTTTTTCGTTTTTACCTTTTACCACTACTGCGTTAACGCCAGCCTTATTTCGACGCCAGCCCTTGTATTCGTAATAGGTGGCGCAGTTGATATCTTCGGTTCAACTCTTCTCTGTTCAAAGTAAAATTTAAGGTTCACACGATTGCTGATCACATAATCAATTGAAGGGTTGATAGTAACTACTTTCTGACCTGCGGTCGGCAGCGCCTGCAACTGATCAAGCCGGGAGTTGGCTGTAGCATCGTCTCGTAATCCAAGATCTAGTCTGAACGCAACATCATTGGTGAGAGCTTTGCCTTTCCATTTAATGAATGAGAATGCGCCGCGTTGTCTGAAGCCTGCTCCGATTGTAAATTCTGTTGATCGTGCTTCACTCAGCTGAAAATCAACAAGACTTAAACTCAGCTGCCGTGATTTTTTGAATTCAAACCTTGCGTTCAGCTGATTAGTGAATTGCATATCCAGATCGATCATCGGTGCAAACTGCTCGCTGATGGTAATGTTTGGCAAAAGAAAATATGGAACGAAGTTTCCCGTAAGTGTATCTATAAATTCAGGGTAATTGATCCTGAAAGGATCCTGGAAAAGCAGCGCAGATTCGAACCTGTTCATGCTCAGCGTGCTGTTATAACCATGAGTGATGGTAAAACTTGTAAAGATTTTTTCCATGCCCGGAACTCGTGATAAACCGTTGTAAGTGATACGCCAGTTTGGCCGCGGTAAAATACCTGAGAATGGATTTGAACTGATCTTCGGATTTCCGTTTTTCATTAATGCAATGCTGGACGGATCTTTATTTGTATATGCAGCAATGAATGCGGGTACAAGTACTTCCTGGGAATAGCGGCCATAACCCGCATAATAACCATCAGCCGACTGCTGACCTGAACCATATTCATTAGCTTTTCCTAATCTTTCCGAGATAATTCTTCTGTAATCCTGAAACTTAAGGAACGTTTGTGATACTTCATTTGGTTTTATCTTTTCAAATAAAGTCTGGAACGAAATATAGCTGACGCTGAAGGTTCCTTCCGAATAAGGGTTAAGTCTTGCGAATTGTCCACTGTAACCGTTTGATGTAGTGTCTTTATATAATTCACTGTAAGTTTTACCAAATGTTTTATCTACCGTAAGATCAATGGTAAGGTCTCGAACAGGAATTAACTGTGCATTGATGGTAAGTTTTTGGTTGTAATCCTGCCTGTTCTGAAAATTAAAATTAGGATCACCTGTTATCAACCCTTTCCTTGCCAGTTTATTTATAAACGTTGTATCAGGTTGCCGCCCGAAAACAAAACCAAGGCCTGGTGCATTCGATTTGAGATTCATTCCCAGAATTCTGGTACTATCCGTGTAGCCATAAACTGTCGCTGTAGCATTCTCAGTGTAATTGATACTTATTCTTTTAAGCGAGGTTAAAATTTTTCCAAGTGCTTTGAGACCGTTGCCTAAAACAATTGGTTCATTTTTCTCACGTTTCTTCTTTTTCCCTGTAGTGTCTTTAGGAGCAACTGTTGCAGCCGCACGTGCGGGAGCCGATTCTTCAATTGCCCTTAATAATCTGGATTTGCTATACAATCTTGAAAAATCAAATTCAGCTGTAGCATTTTTCTGTTGGTCATTCGACAATGTGTTTCCAAGATTGCGCGCGATAAGAGAAGCTGCGAGCCAGTTGTAAGAGGCTACATAATTAACACGTACGGATGTCCAGTCTAGAGCAGGAAATTTCGATGTTGGCAATACATAAGATGCATTAGCGGTTTGTGTATACAACACTGTTCTGCCGCCGTTCAGGAAATTATCCCACATTCTTTTTTTCTCAGCATTATCCAGACGTCCTGAATCTTCATCCACCCAAGATTTATTTGTAGCGGTATAATCCAGATTCAGTGAACGTGTAAGATCCCATCGCATATTATATATCCTGTCGAACGTAAAGTATTTATCATATGTTTCGGGTAAGCCGAGCTTTGTACCTCCAACATTTCGTGGACGGTATGCACCAAACTGCCTGTTCACATCGGCACGAAAACCAAGAAGACTTGGAGCAGGATTAAAATTGAAATCTTTTACCAGGTTATACCATGGTGAGCGGGACTTGATTGACTTTTTTAATGGTTCTATGTACTTGGGTGTAGCTGTATAGTTGTAGCCAACACCTGCACGATGCCTGGTTATAGCATTACTTTCAATTAAAGGATTATGCTGCTCTTCCTTGTAATACGAGTAACTCACATCAACATTTTCAATACTCCATATGCGGGATTTTTTTCCGTTAGTGTTATTTCTTTTTACGTTTGTAAAATTTACTGTTTTGATGGTACGGACATCAATAGCCTGGTTCCTTATTGAATCACGGAAGTTTGAAGAAATTCCATTGAGTTTGTCTTTCAGTTTAACATCAAGATCATATGGATCATATTTAGGCGAAGCAACAGTTTTTGAAACACTTGCATATACAGGGATCGACATGCCTGCTTTTTGCGGAAGCAACCTGCCTAGCTCAAGGTTGGTCGCCACATCGAACTGTGTGAAATCTTCGCGCGATCTTTCATTCACTCTTTGTTCGATCGTGCCAAATCCTGCGCTGCGTGCGCTTCCTGAAACATATAAAGTACCGAGATCAGCAAGTTTAACGTCCACTCTTCCGAGTGCTGCCCATCCGCCACTTTCATCAAGTCCGCCGAGACGCAGCTCGTTGAACCAGATTTCGCTGCAGGCGCTTGCACTTTTCCTGTTTTCAACTCCTAAAAAGAACACACGTACTTCACCAAGATTCGGATTACCGAATATTGCGTATTCTTTTCCATCGGCACCTGTCTGTTTGAAGTATTGATTAGGCGGTACCGTATTATTTCGTTGCACTTTGAGGGCAATCAGATGCTGCAGATTCAATTCAAGATCATTCTGTGTAGGCCATATGTCGCTCTCCAACGTGGCGCCCCATACAGTTTTCTTCAGCGGTATACGTACTTCATAATAGTTATTGATGAGGTCATTA
>DATLDR010000202.1:0-11191 GCA_035525775.1 Flavitalea sp. | reverse complement strand
GCAAGAATCCCGCAATGGCTGTGCTGTTGATCTTTGGCGCAATCATTCGTGATGCCAGCAATCCTCGGATCTCTGAGCCAAAAATGAAGCGTTCATCATCATGGTAATAGTATAAGGGCTTTACACCAAACCTGTCCCTTGCGAGAAACAATTCTTTGTTTTCGTTATCCCATATGGCAAATGCGAACATCCCCTTACAGATATCAATACAAGCTGATCCCCAGGTAATAAAGGCGGCCAGCAATACCTCTGTATCACCTTTCGATTTAAAAGGATAACCCTTTAAACGGGATCTGATCTCAGGGAAATTATAAATTTCGCCATTGAATACAATTCTATATCTGCCAGTGTCGTCAGACATTGGCTGATTCGAGCATTCGAATAAATCAATTATTGATAATCTTTTATGACCCAGGCAGATGGTGCCATTCTCATAAAAGCCCTCAGCATCAGGACCCCGGTGAGTAATAGCATCAGTCACCATCCTAATCGTATCATGCTGTAATTTTCTTTTATTAAAGCTGTATATACCCGCGATTCCGCACATCTTTTACAAAATATAAGGAACTAGTGTAGTCAGCACTGCAAGCTTATTCAAATTCAGGTCTAAATAAGCCTGGTAATATTTTGACGTCACTTTTCCAGGTGAATATTGTTGTACGTTTTCTAACCCGTTTCGGATTTTTTTATTGCGCGCTTCTTTATCATTAATGATTCTGTCTAGTGTATTCCTGATAGAATCTATGCTGTAAGGATTAACCAGCCAGGCCGCGCCATCTGCCAATTCTTTTAAAGGTGCGATGTCGCTCGTAAGTACTGCGCGTCCAGCTTTGAATCCTTCAATTACCGGGAGGCCAAATCCCTCATACAGGGAAGGAAAGAGAATGATATCAGCCTGCTCGTAGCGCGCTGCCATTTGTTCATTGGACAAGTTCTTTTCAAGTTTATATGAAATATGGAATTCTTTCATTTTTGCTTGTTGTTGTTCATTCACCTGTCCTATAATATTTAACGTACATGGCAATCCCTTAAGCGCCTCTATCACACGATTAAGATTTTTATTTGGCAGCGATCCGATGAATAATAGAACCGGGTTGCAGGTATTGAATGATTTTTCTGTGAAACGTATGAATGAACTTACTGGATTATTTATTACATTGATCTTGTGCGGACTGCACCCTGTCAGCCTAATTATTTCATTTTTTGTTTTATCTGAAATAGCAGTAACTGCAGTAACATAACGTACGGGCCAGTCGAGATACAGCTTTTTAAGAATCCAGCCCCTGAGACCTTTGCGTTTATTGATAAATACGCAATCGTGTATTGTTAATATTGATCTTTTTCTGGGTAAAGCGAAAACCGCGTAATGAATGTCACCGGTTACATGAAAGATGGTGTCGCTCGCATATTGCTTAACCAATTTCAGCAGGTTGAGTATATTGAATAAGCTAAAACCGCTGTTCTGCACGTAATAAGATTCTACTTGTTCACATGCCGATAATTCACGGTGAATGGTTCCGAAAACATTTTCGATGCTGTGGTAACCTAGTTTATTGGAACGAAAAATCAAAACTATTTTCATAACTGCCGTTTAGGAAAGAGTACCGGAAATACTTTATACAGAATAAACATAAAAACAGCACCTTTTATCAGTGAATTAAAAGCTTGTAAAGAATCTGTTTCTATAACATAGAACGTTTGAAAGAATATAGCCGGCAGCCACAGAAAAAATATTGGTCGGTCACGGCAAACGTCAAGAAACTTTGTGTAAGCGCTTCTTATAAAAAAGGTAAAAATAAAAATATATATCCATCCCCCAACGTAACCAAAATTTCCATATGCCTCTCCGAAAGGGCCAACATTTGTAGACCATGTGCGGATGATAATTCCAGTATATATCCTCATATTTTCAGCGCCACCGGCTTTAGGTTTATCAGGCCAAATGAAACGTGGTACGAATGCCGACAGAAATGTCATTCCGAGATATTCACCTCCAAGATAATTTGTTTGTCGAGGAATTTTTTTTTGAACCAGCGCTATATTATAACCCTGGTTCATGCGCTGATAAATCGGATAGATTAGCGCTTCAAGAGCTGTTTCCTGGGAATTGGCAACAACTTTTGTTGCTAGTTGAGTTATAGTTGCGTTTTGACCCTTCTTATAAGATTTTCTGAGATCAAGTTTGAACAGTTGAATAAAAGCTAAAGCACCAAGGCCTAAAACAAATAGACCCACTTTCTTGTAAATGTGTATCTTCTTATCTGCCACTATCAGAATTAATATTAACCCACTCATGTAAGCTACAATAGTAAACATGCCTGTGTTGAACGCATCAAGTAGTATAAAACCCGCGAAGCCAGCCATAAAATACCATTTCCATGGAAAGTTTTTATAGTAGAAAATATAAAATGCACTTGCGTAAAGACTGAAATAAAGGAACGTGCTTACCTGTTGTACAGTCTGTGGCAAAAAATCAGTTATAGCATATGCCAAAAGTGAGCAAAATAATAAGGTTAATATTACCATTGGCCGAATTAAAAGTAGATCCATCTTCAATCGGCTAACTATATTTCTTAAAACAGGCCTATCGTCGGAAGACAACTCCCTGTAAATAAAGAAACCGAACGCCATCATAATTACTGCCGGAATATTAAAAGCAAAATATTCTTCAGGGCGAATGGGCATCTTCCGTACCCAAAGTATCAGCGTAGTATCTTCATTATAAAATTTATAGCCGATAAGAGGCATGAGTAAACACGAAAAGGTGGCATATACATGCAGGAGCTCAAGAAAGAATGAACCGTTGCCTATCTTAAGAATAAGCCTTAAGAGGGATAATCCAAATAAAACCAGAGTAACCTCAGTATACATTTCCGGATAAAGCATTATTACCAGAAGAAGAGACTGAAAAAATGTTATCGCTTTACCAGGTGTACTAAACATTATTATATTGATGCAAAAAGATTTGCATTTTTTACTTTATGAACTGATGTAGAAGGATATCCAATGGGATTGAAATTATCGTCCATCTGCTGAATCTTATAGTTTTTTGACAATATAACGGATTGGGCTTCGCAAGGATTGAATCCTGCAGTCACTTCTGCCCACTCAGAAAATTCGAAGACAATTTTGGGTTTGTCTGAAACTATTACTTGTGACATGCCATTGAATACTGAAGCCTCAAAACCTTCAACATCAACTTTAATGAAATCAACAAGTCCAAGATTCAATCTCTTTTTCAAATCATCAATGCTTATTGTTTCTACCATCTCTGCATTTTTTGTATACACTGCTTTCAGGCTCCCCTTTCCAAACAGTTCGGTAGGTGCATACATTGGTACAATCTTTCCCGATTCACTAAACACTGCATAATTGATCGTAGAAATATTGGTTAGCTTGTTCAATTTTACATTCATTTTCAGATTATGGAAAATCCATGGAGAAGCTTCTACTGATATGATTTTTATATCTGGCCTCATCTTAGCCAGCGGAATCGAAATCGAGCCTATATTAGCGCCTACATCTATAAATATGCCATTAGCAGGAATCTTTTTTATTAACAGCTTGATCAGTCCCTTTTCATAGTAACCATTTATAAAAAGATCAATTGAAATCATGTCCTTTAGATTGGGAAGTAAAAATTTACCTGCCTTAGTAGCAATCTGAATATTGACACTATCCGATACGCCGGATATTTTCATGATTGATCTGCCAAGCCTTCTTTTCCCTTTAAATGAAGGAAATGCCTGTAAAATGGAACTTAAGGTTTGAATACTACACATTGATCTGCCTCAAAACTTTTGCAAGAATTTCGCGATAACTGAAACCGCCTGCCGCTACTTTATTATAACCGTTTTCTGCAATTGAAACAAGCTTCTCCTTGTTCGCCAGGTAATACTCTATTTTTGAAATTGCTTCGTCCGGATCATCGTAATAAATTACATCATCATCAGAAAATATTGAGCCGATTTCAGGATTATGCTCTGTAACAAGAGCGGTTTTACATGCTGGTATTTCAAATGTTCTTGTTGTATGTAACTCGGGAACCCATTTCGACAGTAATCCGAGGCCCAGCAGTGCACCTGACACTTCCCTCGCATAATCGTCTCCAAAAATACCATTGCCCTTGTAAATCAGATTTGATTTATGCTTTCTTCTTAATGCGAATTTGTCCCAATGATTTCCAGCGATTGTTACACGGAGATCCTTATCTACAAGCTGTGACATGATATACTCCCGCGCCTCTTCTTTATGGCCAATAAATACAACACCTTGTTTTTCCTTAATCGTATGGTATGATCGATGAACAGCGGGATCGTATCCCTGCGTACAGAATATGGTTCTAACTCCATACTTCTTATACGCTTCTATTTCAAATGATTTAGTAGTAATGCAGTAGTCATAAAGCGGTAGTGCGTCATAAAATAATTTAGAACGATGGTATGTAAAAGCAGGATCCGGAGTAAAATGAACCATCTTGCCTGAATTTTTTTTAAGCTGTCTAACAATGGCCGGATCGATAAACACACCTTTGTCTATCCAAACAAGATCATAATTATAGTTTTGGTTCAGCGCATTACTGATGTATTGATTAATGTTCCATATCAATGGCCCTTTTTTGTAGCGCCATCCCATTGACCTGAAAATTTTAGGTGTGGCATTGATTGGCTCATCCGTATTAAGTATTACGAATCTGTGCTCCGGAAGAAGCTGCTTAAGATATTCTCCCCGCATCCTGGAAGTACTTCCTGGATCATAGTGGCCTATATATAATGCGCTTGACCTTTCTTTCAATTTTTAACCGGATGTTTTTTGCAGCATCCAGGTAACGCTGCGTATTCCCTGCCCTGGTATAATAAATATCTTTGTAAAAATTCAAGATATCCTGACGGGGTAAGTCTGAGAATTTCATTGCGCTCATGCCCGCCCAATGGATAACGTATGGATAAGTTGAGGCTTTGGCTTTGATCTTACGGAGTTCAATGAAGTCTGCAGTCCCTTCCACGGGCCATATCATCAGTCTTATCCTTGACACACTTATTATTTTACGCAGATCGAATGAATGAATAACATAATTAAGATGCCCCTGGTCGTTGTTCACCACGATATCCTTATTCCTGCTGGCAGGAGGCTCTGACCAATCAAGCGTTTTACTGAAATCTTCTCTTTTGATGATGGAAGAAGTGCCAAACCATTGGCCGCTGTTGAAACTATATCCCGGATAAACAAAATCCTTATCCAGCTCATTAATTCTGTCCAGATTAAAATAAATCTCATTGAAACGTTTTTCAGGTTGCACTTCTTTGTCTATGATAAATTCGGCATCTATATCCCTGACATAGTCAATAATAGGGCCTGTTAAAACAGCGTCTGCATCAATAACCAGAAACGACTCCTTAGGTGTTGAAAATAATACTTCCAGCTTCCCATAACCCCAGCCAAACTTTTTCCTGGTAATATCCAGCACCTTAACATTCCATATCTTTTCGGTGTGCAAAGTATCAAATGGTCCCTCGTTCTCATCTTTAATCAAATACACAGGAATATCCGGATACCAATACCGTATGCTGGCTATACAGATTTTAGCGAAATGAAAATCGTATTTATAGGTATTGATGAAAACTTTATCAACTTTCATAAAGACGAGTAAGTCTTTTCACCGAATTTTCTATTGAAAATGGCGACCTGCTGATTTCGCCTGCATACTTCATCCGCTCTTTATTCAATTGTGTAGTTGCAATTGCCTCGGCCCATGCTGCAGGACCTTCATCAATTTTCTTAACAGTGATCAGATCCGGACAAATGATTGCTTCTGCAGGTATAGTATCTGACATAATTATTTTTAATCCTGAACACTGGGCTTCAACTGAAACCATACCCAGACCTTCCCATAAAGACGGAAAAACAAGAGCATCACTTGCTGACATAATTTGTGGAATGTCGTGCCTTATATCCAGGAACTTTATTCTGTTCTCCAGGTTTTCTTCAATTGTTTCTTCTTCCATGCAGGCGCCTGTATCGCCTTTTTGTCCAACAAAGATGAAATTCCATTCTGAATTATTCAATACAAGATGTTTTGCGATCGCGAATGCAAATGCGGGATTCTTTTGGTTTGCAGCGGTGTCATATCGCTGTACCCCGATTCTCCCCGCAAACAAAGCAATTTTAGCAGATGTATCCCAATTAAGTTCTTTACAGATGATTTGCTTTGCACTTTGCCTGAAAATAAATTTATTGGTATCAAAGCCACAGTAAGCAGGAGCTGTTCTTTTAATTTTGAAGGGTTGTTTATCATAACCATATTCATCCATCACGGCATCAGAAGTTCCGGTGATCTTTGTGGCATAACTGGCCATCAGTTTTCGTCCTAATGTAAATGAAAACCGTCTGACCGGATTGATTGCGTAATTATGAACGAAGTTATAAGGGTTATGAAGATGAGCTATTCTCACAGCAGGAAGATAGTTGCCTCCTAATAGGTAATGCCACCCCGATATAAAATCCTCGTGGTTATGTACCGCAATATAATTATGTGTCCTTAAAATTTGTCTGAATTTGTATCTGAACGAGCGGAGAGATCCAACAGCATACTTCGTGTAAAAAATTTCACACCCATATTTTTTGATCTCTTCATCAAAAATCCCCGGCACGCCCCCGGTAAGCAAAAAATCAAATTGTAGGTTTAATTCACGATGCCGATGTAGATATTTTACAGTTGACAGCAGCCATGTTTCAACCCCACCCGGGCCGAACCCATGAATGATATGCAATACCTTTTTCGGGTGAAGCACATCAGGACTCATAAAGATTGACCATATTTTTTGTTGCTGCAACTAATTCAAAATGTGAATTTTTCATCATGTCAAGTGCTTGCTCCATCGACACAGCAACATTTGTACTAAGCACTTTGTCTATCTGATCAGCCCATAAAGAAGGATTGCACAAATCGTGGAAGTATGCAAGTTTGTTTATTACTATAGCGTCCTGTACTATACCATTCGTTAGGAACATGGGCAAGCCTGCAGCTTGCGCTTCTAGAATTACAAGGCCCAAACCTTCCTTTGGATGTTCTTTTCTTGGAAACACAAATACATCAGCATTCTTCATTACCTCGGGTACATTGTTATGCCAGCCTGCTATTCTTACATGATCTTGAATATTATACAATTCAGCTTTTCTTCTTATAGATGATTCCTTTTCACCTTGTCCTATAAATAAAGCATAAACATCGTTTCTTTTTTTAAGCAGGTGCTTAAGAATCTCGACTACAAATTCAGGATTTTTTAAATCGTTTAATCTGCCAGCAAACAATAATATCCTGGCCTTTTGTGGCAGTGAAAATTGCTTAATAAAAAATTCTCTGTCAGGCTTTATATCAAATTGGTCAAAATTTAGCCCGTAATAAAGGAGGACAAACCTTTTGTTAGGCATTTTTGTACTTTTTGCGAATTCCGCCAATGTGATTTCAGATATACCGACAACCTGGTCGCTAAAAAGCAAGCCAAGTCTTCTAAATGGGTTAAGTAAAAAATTATGAAGAAGTTTGTTACGAACTGGCAGTGCTTTATCTGTATTATGAATTTGTAAAAGTCTCTTCGGGAACTTAATTCCTACAGTCGATATCAAATAAAAACCACTTAAGTAATCATGATGAGCATGAATGATATCATATTGCCCTACTTTTAAAACTCGTCTTAGGCTTTTAAGAAACGATATTTTACTGCTCAAAGTAACCGGTGAATAAATTATTTTACCACCAGCTGCAATCACTTTCTCGTCAAGCCTGCCTTTTTTTCCTAAAATACAATAAAATGTCCATTCCCAATGGGGCCTTGTCTTTGTGCTTTCAATAAAAACATTAACCAGCCAAGTTTCAACAGCACCTTTATCAAGGTTCTCTACTATATGAAGAATTCTCAAAACTGCTTTTGTTGAGTAAATGATGATTATTTACTGTATTTCTGCCAAGCTTCTCACCCTTGTAAACAGCTTTCTGAAATTCACGTTGTACAGGATTTTTCAACATGAGCCGGATCATATTCGCAATTTTTGTTTTACTATTTATTTTTGCAGGCAATTCACCCCGGAATGATCTGAAAACTATGCCGGAGTGCGAAATATTTTCGGCGAGTTCTAATAAATATTGTTTTGATACTCTTCTTTTTGGAATAAAGTGATCAAGTATTAAAGAATCAAATATGCCTACACCTAAACCAACATCACACGCACACGCTGCAAGATCATTATCCCCTGCAGAAAATAGTGAGGTTCCGTTTCTGTCAAGCTGTATACTCCTTTTACCATTATGGTGTAAATGCAGATAGTGATCAGCTGCACTTCTTCTAATAAACAAACCTGCTCCATACGGCATTGTCTCTGACAAGTGCGGAAGATTAGACCAGTATATTCCCTGGAATTCACGGTGTACCAATAAGCCCCAATATCTTTTCGTCCATGCTGGCGGAGGCTCTTCAAAAAGAAGTTTTACCTGTCCACTCCAAGCACCAATATGCTTGTACTTGTCAGCAACCATATTCCCATGTCGAAAGAAATCGTCCCTGACAAAATTATCATCATCAATAAACAACAGGACTTCACCAAAAGATTCGCTTATCCCTTTTAATCTGGAAGGGGTTAATCCCTGTTTTCCTTCTATTATTATTCTGGCATTCGGGCAATCAGCCAAAAAATCTAAAATGTAATGCTGTTTTGAAAGAGGATCACTACAGTTATTGTCTATAATTAGTATTTCATGAGGTTGAAAAAAATAAGAGGCGCTAGATATGCTTTTGAGGCATTTATCAAATACATCCTTATTTGGATTATGCGTACAAATTATAACCGATAATTTTGCCATACCTGATTGCGGGCTCTTATGTTTCGTTAATTTATTAAATTATCTATTGCTGCCGTATATTTCAGACAGTCAAATAATTCTGACGCATCATTCTTGACACGTAAAAGATCCTGTTCAATTTTGTAATAGCTCTGTTTGATTATCATCAGTTTTTCAAATAGCTCTTTGTGCAGATTTTCTCTATTTCCGCTAACCATTAAATTATCATAATTCAATAAACCACTGATTTCACCAATTCCACCCTTTTTTATACCAATTAACGGCTTAAAAAAATCAATGGCTTCAAGATAAATTCTTCCTAACGGCTCTGCTGAAGAAGCATGAAGTATACAATCAATTGATTTATACATTTTTTCTTTATCAGGCTCAAAGGTGATTAATCGAATGTTTTGAAAAGCTACTATCCTTTCATAAGTTGAATAATCAATATCCCCCGTAATTTCTCCATAGAAATAAAACATAAATTGCTCTTCCTTACCATTGAACTTAATTAATTCCAATAAATCAATAATGATATTTATTCCTTTGGTCTTAGATATTCTTCCAATTATACCAACTTTAAGAGGTGCATCTGAATGCGCGTATCTGCCTGACACTACAGTTCTATCAAATTTGTAAGGATCGTACAGTTGAATGTTTTGTAATGGCAGCCGCTCACTAATATATTGAGAGACACTTAACACCGTAATATTAGTGAGCTGGTTTTTTAATTGAGGCCATCTGCCTTTACAAGTATCCTCAACTAACCGCACATGCACCAGGAACTTTATTTGAGAAAATATACGAGCTAGTAAGAAAATATATTTACTATGCCCGCCTTCATTTACATATATGCACTTCACTCTCTTTAAAATGCATAGAATGAAAATCCTGATGTATAATTGAATTACATTGTTAAAAAACAGGATCCTATGTGATGTATTTGCTTTTATTAATTTATAATAAAGCAAATCTTTCCTGTGAACAAATACTGAGAATTTTTTGTTAGTGGTTTTTAAATATTCTACGAGCACTTGCTCACTACCATATAATTTGCCGGAAGGGCTTATTAGTATATTCAAAAGTGAAACTCAAAATAATATAGTTCCATAATAAGGTAAGTCGATATTCTTTTTCCTTGGATCAAGTAAAGTCAGTTCTCGGTTATATCTGTTCAACAATTCAATAAGCTGTTCAAATTTCACATCAAAGAGCTGCCATGCAAATGGATGAAGCTCACATATAAACCGAATGTTTTTATTTTCAAGCAAATTTGAAGCTTGTGATAATATATCGATTTCCGCACCCTCCGTATCTATTTTTACGAATGTAGGAACTGTAATTACGGTTAAAAGGTTATTTAGTGTGCGGCTCTTAACAGGGATTATCTTATTACCGGTCTCAACCTGATTATTTTTTACCAGATGTGATGTAGAATCACCTTTATTTGACGACAACATTAAAGTGCCATTGATATCACTTATTGCAATATCCATAACATTTATTTTTGCGTCCATTTTGTTCATAGAAATATTCCGCTTCTGAATTTCCCTTGCATCAGGATCCGGCTCAAATGAAAAAACCTGATCCGGACCTTTGACTACAGCAGCCGCGAAAATACTATAGTGGCCGTAATGTGAACCAATATCCCATAAAACATCACTTGAGGTAAAGGTATTCTCCATGTATTCGATTTGTAAAACATCATTTCTTACTGTATCAGTATCAGAGGTTATATATTTTCTACGTATGGGCCGGGAACCGACTTTAAACCTTAAGTTATTTTTCGCAAAAACATAATTTTCGCCATTTGGAAAAATTATTGTTTTAATACGGTTGATTAGTTTATGATGATTCATAAAAAATATCAGTTGCTGTTTATTTTTTCCAGAAAACCCTGAATCAGGAGCAAATTGTTTAAATAAGAGAATTTGCATGCATGGTTTTTTCGCTTGGCACGCATTTCTTCTGAATTATAATACTGCAGGTTTTCGACAACTTTTTTAAAGATGCCAGGAAGTTCATCATTACTCTCAGGGTTGCAAACCATTTCTATCAATGCTGAATGATCATTGCAATATGAACTCATATAATTTGATACTATAACATTACCTGTTGCTAGATATTCAAGTACTTTATGGTGGTTCTGATCATTCTTTATGTTATAGTTAATCAGTAGTACGTCCATGCGGTTTAGGCCATTAGCCAGTTCATTTGAAGACACAGGACCATGCAAGATCACGTTTGTCTTTTTTTTCAATTCTACCAAAAATGCAATCGTATCATCCGATATATCCTGTGGTAAATGAATATTAGATCGTAGATAATCATATTCGCCCCAAAACTCAAACACTT
>DATLDR010000134.1:0-17838 GCA_035525775.1 Flavitalea sp. | reverse complement strand
TCCAGTTGTCGCCTAGAAGCGGCCGCAAAGGAGTTCTATCCATATACACGGCATCAGGCACGCCAATTTCCGAAAGAGAATCTCCGGCCTGCAGTTTTTCAACTGCTTTGCCCATCATTCGGGTACAGTACAAAGTGTTTTTAATCGCTGTTTTATCGAGTGGCAGGCTGATGACCATTTCAGGAGTTTCTTCAAGGATCATGGGAAGCAGTCCATTATCTGCACAAAGTATATATTGTTCTTTATGGTAGGCGAGCAGTAGTTGTTCGGGCTTTTGTTCAAACAGATTTACAAGGATCAGGTGAAATGTAAATGCAGGAAAGTTTTTTATGGCATTGCGGCACACATATGCTGCCTGCGAAATATTGAAAGGCGCCAGGTCGTGACTGATGTCTACAATATTATAAGCAGGGTTAACCTGCAGCAATTGTCCTTTTACCGCTCCCACCAGGTAATCCTGCTGGCCGATGTCCGAGGTGAGGGTGATTATAGGCATTCAATCTAATTACTTAACCAGTTTTCCTTTGTCAAAATAAAATTTATGTACCATCTTATCGGTGAGCGATGGAAACAATTTATTCATGAGCACAGTTCGTTTGCCCGTAAAGGTAAGGATGAGCGAGCGCTTTCTCTTTTCTATTGCATCGAGAATGATGCGTGCGCATTCTGCTGCGGTCATCATTTTACTTTCATCCATAGGACTTTCATTTTGAGCTACCCCTTCATGATCGAGTGCCGCGAACCTGATGTTGGAAGTAACGAAATTCGGGCATACCCACATTACGTTTACATTGTCGTCCATCATTTCTATGCGGAGCGATTCCAGCCATCCCTGCAATGCAAATTTAGAAGCGGAATACGCTGAGCGGCCTGGCAGTCCGCGGTATCCTGCTATTGAGGAGATGCCTACGATTGAACCTTTTCTTTCAGTGATAAATGGCAGCGCGAAAGTAGAGCAGTAAACGGCTCCATAGAAGTTAACGTCCATCACTTTGCGCATCACTTCAATTTCTACATCCTTTACCAATGCCCGCATGCTGATGCCGGCATTGTTGATTAAAATATCAATTCCGCCAAAAACTTTTATGGTGGACTCAATGAAACGTTTGCAATCGTGTTCCTTGCTTACGTCGCAGGCTATGGCGTGGAAGAGTGTGCCGGCATACCGCATCTGCAGCTCATACAGCTTATCATGATTCCTGCCGCAGGTAGCGATTCTGGCGCCGAGTGGCATAAGTGTTTCTATGAGAGCCTTGCCGATACCTTCGGTGCCGCCGGTAACCACCACCACTTTGTCCTTGAAAAATGACATGTTGATAAGTTAATGGGCAAAAATAACATGTCGAACAAAGAGCGGCAAATCAAATAGTTCGTAGCGGTCAGCTATTAAATTTTGATGTGAGTTTCGACACTACATCTTTTGTGGTGGATTCCGCTGGTCACTATCAGTTCTGCCGTGGGATTTTTTGTAGGCACTTTCATAAGCAGCAACATCTTTATTCCAAATTTGTTGAAGCTTGTCTTTTTTCATCATCTTCAGATGAAATGTTGAGGCTGTACAGCGCAGTTATACCTTTGCTTATGGCTTCTGCTGCCTGTAGGGCATCTGTGATAACCATTTTACTATCGTTGATTTACACTTTATTATTGATTATACAAGAGAATAAAGTATATGATGCAATAATTATGCGGTAAGGAGAAAAGGGCTCTTAAACAATTTTTTTTGTTAGGGGAGTATGAAATAAAGATAGGGATTTAAAGTTTGGTTCGATTTGTTTTTGCCTTATTTTTGCACCCCATCCAAAAAAGAGGATTGATGGATGGAACGATTCCGTAGCTCAGTTGGTAGAGCAATACACTTTTAATGTATGGGTCCTGGGTTCGAGTCCCAGCGGGATCACAAATAGACTTGATTGCCCTTGATTTTCAGGGGCATTTTTCATTGGTGGGACGGTGAGGCGATGGTTTCAACAAATAAATCATAGTAATAAACATTAACGGTCAATTTGTTTAAATTTTTTATAATGCAGTGCGATAACGCCATTTGCAAATGTTTTAGATTCTTCAAGTTTCAATTTAGTCATCCCGGTTACATTTTTAAATAGCGGCATGCCTTGTCCTAATATAATCGGATTAAGAAAGAGCCAAAACTCATCAATCAATCCTAGATTTAATAATGATTGTGAAGCACCAGGACTTCCAAATATTAAAATATTTTTTCCGTCCTGTTGCTTTAATGTATTGATGTTGTCCGAAAGTTCGTCACCTATAACTTTGGTGTTGTCGAGTCCGGTATCTTGAATAGTTTTAGATAATACAACTTTTGAAACATTATTGTACCACTTTGAATGCTCTTTTTCGTGCTTTGTTGCGTTTTCTTTTTCACCTGCATTTGGCCAATAGCTTTGCATCATTTCATAAGTTACCCGACCATAGAGGGCGGTATCAGCCTCGTCTGTCATTGTTCCAACAAAGTCAAACAATTCCTCACTAAGCTTCACCCAATTCAATTCTCCGTTAACTCCTGCCACAAATCCATCGAGTGAGGTGTGCATAAAAAATATCAAATTTCTCATCTATGCATTTATTAGTTAGTAATCTTTTTGTTTTTTAGGGTGTAAAACTACGCTAGCAGTCAACGCATAAATATACGCAACGCTAGTTTAATGGAAATAACACGGAAAAAAGTCTGTATGACTTATTTATAAAGACCAAGGGCTGAAACTTCTAAACCGCTTTTACCTAATTATCTTTTTTGCATATATCTTTTAAAGTGAATTGAGATTCAGTTCACTTTTTCATGCAAAGGTGCGTCTAATTATTATGGGGAATTGTATAAGGATTTCCTATTACTTACCATAATTACACGCAGACAGTTCTAGTTCCATGCGCAAATAAAATCGGGGCATGCCTATTGTGAGTAATATAGCTGATAGTAAATGCGAGATCATGGAAGTGAGGGATATGTCAGATGAACAACTGAGAGTTGAATATAGAGCCACTCTTGAAAACTACAACGTATTCATCAAGCTCCAAACCACCCAGGCAGATAAAGACCGCTTCATGGAATATAAGGATGATTACTTAGGCGAAATACTTGCTGAATTAAAGAGGCGAAGCAAATAGTTTCCTGGCCGAACAGGTATCAATTGAATTTTCCATCACCAGGACATCCATCCCTGGTCGCTTTTATTTTTGCCAGTTCCTGTATTTCCTCCCATGTAAAGGGGCGTGAGGGTGGAATATGTTTTATGTAATCTCCGAATCTTTCAAGTTGTTCAGGTGTCATACATCCTCTTAAAGGAAGTAATAAATCAAGGTCTATTATCGCTGTATTGCGGTTGATACTAAAAAGGTATGCATTTTATCTTATATATATGCTTAAAAGTTTGGTGCTGCAGCTTAGGCGCTGCTTTAAAGAATTTATCACTTTTCCATTAGTTCAAACGAAACAATTAGCTCACACCCTTCACCAGGCACTGAATGAATAAACATTTCTCCATTGTACAACTCAGCCCGGTTTCTAATATTTCTCAGGCCTATTCCATTCCGCCTGGATCTCACATCAAATCCTTTTCCATTATCGCTTACCAGAATATCAAACCGGTGTGAGTGTTGGGACATGCTTACAAAAATGTTCGACGCTTCTGCATGTTTAAGAATATTATTTAATTGCTCCTGTATGATACGATATACGGTTAATTTCAATCCCTGTTCTAATTTACCTTCATCTAAACCGCAAACCTCAATGCTCACCTTTTTATTGCTTCCAAATGGAATGGCATTAAGAAGAATACGAACCGATTCTTCGAGAGTAATCTCTCTTAGAGAGGGGGGTGTAAAACCACGGGAAAGACGCCTGATTTCCTCTATACAATAGGTAATTGTTTCATTGCACTTGCCAATCAGGTCTTTCTGAACCTGATTACAGGGGTCGATCTGGCCAAGGATTAGTTTCGTGGTCGCAAGAACCTGATTCACATTATCATGTAATTCGTTGGCGATTTCTTCTTTTTGTTTTTCCTGGGCGTCGATGGTGGCCTTCGTGATATTCTTCTGATTTAAAACTCTTAGATCTTCTATCTGCTTTTCGAGCTCATTCCGATGTGTATGATCATCAAGTGTAATCAGATAACATGGCTGCCCGTTATAGTCCATTTGTACGGCGCCCGCTTGAACTATTATTAGATCGCCATTCTTTTTCACGTGCGGAACCAAATATTTAATGCCCAATGCTGAAGATGCACGAATTTTATTAATTACGAATGGTCGCTCGCTTAAAGGTCGAAGGCATTTAATATCCATTGATAAAAATTCCTCTTGTGTATAACCGTACATCTGGACCGCAGTATCATTTACCTTCAGAATTTTCAGATCTTCCTGTGTACAAATAAAGTGTCCCAATGATGACTTCTGAAACAACAGCCGGTAAGTGATTTCGCTGTTGATAAGTTCCTGCTGAGCATGTAAATCTTTATTCATCTCAGTTCAGAAACGAAATAATTCACGCGTCATTATAACTGAAAGCTGACGTAATGATTCATTTTACCTTTGAATACATACATCCACTTATTTTGACAATAATGCCTTATGGAGAAGTGCTAAAATATTCGTTTCATTCTTTACATCATCCGATCAGATTGCGTCAATTGCTTTTTAAATTATGAAAAAAGATGTATTATGAGTTGTCAAAAAGCTTTTCGGTCACTTATCCATCGCCATACACGACTAAAGAAGATCAGTATCGATTAGAAAATACACCTGCACATCAGAAAATGTTTCTGTTTTTTCGTTTTGCATAGTTTATTACATCCTCGGACTGGGTGGCGTTAATGGCTTTTCGAACGAGTGGATGCCCTTCGTTTTCAATTTTCTTCTGAACACTTTATCTCCTGCTGTCACATATAACACATTCAATGCAGGGCCGCCGAAATATACATTCGATGGTTGCGAATTCGATGGGGGAGTTGGAATAATTGCATTTACACGCCCCAGTTGGTCAAGTACCTGGATGCCGATCCTTGTGGCTACATAAATCCTGCCGGCTGTATCGCATTTGAGACCGTCGGGCCATGCATTTTCTTCTGTGTCAGGTACGTGAAGCCACCCGTATCGCTGTTTGTTCAACAATGTTCCCTCTTTGCTGATCGAGTATGCCCATACCCAGTGCGTTGCTGACTCGGTAGCATACAACTGCGTTTGATCCGGAGAAAGCGCTACACCATTTGGAAATTTAAGTCCTTCATCCACTACCACCTTTTTACCGCCCGGGCGCAGAAGGATCAGCTTTCCCGGCTTGTTGCCATCCGGCGAGGTAACATATATATTTCCATTGTTCGCTACAATCAAATCATTCCCTGAAATACTGTCCGCCACTACTCTAACATTTTGGTTCTTATCATAACTCAATATCTGTTTACTGCCACCTGCAGCAGTGTAATATTTTCCGTCGGGCCCAAAACTGGTACCGCTTGCATATTTTGCATCATAACTGAGTTGTGTAAGTTTGCCATTCACATCGACTTTATACGTTTTAGATTTCGGTACATCCTGGTAATATACTTCGCCTTTTTCATTACCGCCTGTGCCTTCTGTAAAAGTGTACCCTTCACCAACAAGTTCCCAATCCTGCCCGGCAATCAACACATCAGACAACAGCTGGTTTTTTGATGATCCTTTTTTAACCGGTGCGGGCCAGTCTTTCCACAACCATCTCATTACTTTCGGAAAAATCGAAGTACCCTGGTTGCCATTGTGGCCATCGTCACCCCACTCATGAGCTACTTCATATCCCGCGAAAGTTAGAGCACTTTCCATGTCTTCGTTTGCTTTGAACCAGTCACCTCCATAAATATTTAAATCATTCTTTCCGTCCTGTAAAAAAACACGGATGGGTTTTGGTTCGTATTTGCGTATCAGTATTGGATACCGGTCGCCTCCCCGTAAACCAACGTATGTGCCAATTGCACTGAATACACGTGAAAATTCTTCCGGTTTTTCCCATGCTGCTGTGAAGGCACAGATTGCTCCGCTGCTGGATCCCCCGATTGCACGGTCGTTTCCTTGTTTTGACAACAGGATGGACCTTCCATCTTTTGTCTTTTTCTTTTCTACCGCAGGAAAAATTTCATTGACAACAAAACGCGCATATGCGTCACCTAGTCCGTCATATTCGAAGCTCCTGTTGAAACGGGGAACCGCATTTTTATCTGAATCCGCAATTACTTTACCAGGCGTAATAAATACACCGATGGTAACTGGCATCTCTTTGTTATGGATCAGGTTATCGAATACGGTCGGTGCCTTCCATTGTATACCATCCTGGTTAACATATACGCATGCTGGCTGTTCGCCTTTATATTGGGCAGGAACATATACATAACATTCTCTTGTAGTACCGGGAAAGATCTTTGAATCAGAATAAGTGAAAGAGATAATTTCACCTTTCGGCACATTTTTCTTTTCGGTGCTCGCCGAATCGATGGGATAGGAGATGACGTTTTGAGCGATGACTGATGCAGAGAATGTAATTGCCGTTGCAATCAGCAGGCAACTTATTATAATTCGCATGTATAAATGTAATACACTAACTCTTATACACAAGTATCATCGCCTCATTATAATACCTTCATCAATGCTTCGCGAACCTTATCGTAGTCATCACCCTTTTCAGACCATTGAGTGGCGTCCTTCATTGACACTTCCGACAATGCCTTCGGCACCACTTTGCTAATCATTTCAATAACCTTTGACCTGCCAATTTTTTGCTCAGCCATGTACATCAGGGCAGCATCCTGTTGACCCCTCCTGATATTTTTGAAACGGATAGAGGTAATAATCCTATTCAGTCCCCGATCTTCTTCCGGATAAAAAGGCATGTGGCCAGGGTATACAATCACACCTTCTCCATTTGCAATTTCAAGGTCGTCATTAATGAAGGTCAGGGGATTTTGAAAAACATTCTGGTGCAAATGCTTTTTTGGACCTTGCATGTTGTGGCGCCATTGAGTGCCATGCCAGATGAACCAGGTGTTGATACCGTATTTGTAAAGTAGCCATGGGCTGACCCTGAAATCAACAGCTGAACCCTCAAGAATAAGAGAGCCGATACGTGGACGATTACCATTATAGAACCAGTGGTCACCGCCATTCATTCTGGCTACTGGCAAATCCTCAAGGTTAACCCCATCAAACGCAGCAAATATGTCGATCACATCATCTATTTCCTTTTGGTAATGGGTCGTTGTAAAAATCGGTAGCGACCTTCCGGGACCGGGATTCTTCTTCACCCAATTTGCCCTCTCCCTTATCCATTCATGTTTGTCTTTTCTGGGCTCGTCAATGATGTACCAGAAATATCTTGTAGACGGCGAACTTTTATTGAACCAGTTTACCCATAGATCCGACTGCTTTTGAACCTCTTCTTTCGTTTCTCCTAATACAGGCGAAGAATACATGCCTACAGGGAACAACTTTTCACCTATGCCTGCGCCGGCACCATAATAGCCGTTTTCAGGTGTGAATGCAGAGCCGTCCAGGTAGGGTTTGTATTTAGCCATGGAAGAATCGACGAATGGATCTTTATTAACACTAAAACCTCCAACCATATCAATGCGGTGCCTGTGAGCTTCGAACTTAATCATTTCATCCACCTGGTCATGTGACATGGACGGATAATATTCATACACATCCGAGGAATACATCCAAACGTTCTGCCGATTGTCATCGGGCAGGTAATTTGGAACAAGCGTTACTTCCAGCGGAATGTTTTGTATTGTTTTCCCTGCTGCGATCAATGAAACGTTTCCGGTATATACAGTTGCAGCAAATCTTTTCTGATCACGCGGCAGGTGCACATCTATCCAGAATGCCTGGTTATTCAGAGGGCCCATATCGATAGGAAATCCCCCTCTGCCTGGTAAAGCATCGCCAGGAATCAGCGCATCGGGTATCCAACCAGTCATTGGCCGGTTAAATGCTGCAGGCGAACCATAATGCCAGTCGGGAGGTGTAGAATCCGTGACGTGCAGGTAGTGTTCAGAAAATATTTCTATGGTTCCTGATGGTCCGTATTTAAGTGATGATCCGCCGATCACATTGCCGCGATTTTTATCTACAGGTGCATCAACAGTTACTTCAAGGTTTTTGACACTATCATTTCCGCTTTCAACAATCAACTGGAAAGCGAGCACCTCATTATACAAACCTTTAAGCTTTACTTTGCTGCCCTCCCAAATCAGGTTTCCTTTTTTCGACGGGTGGTTCAAACTTTCCCGGTTCACTTTCTCGCCGTCGCTTACTACCCATATAGATTTAACCTGTGCATTTAAAAAAGGCGGAATCAACAAAAAAGAAATAAAAAGTAATCGGACTAACATAGACGGTGATAATGATTAATCGTTTGTTTAATTATGATTGTTCAACTTAGCAATCCCTGATGGAACATGAACAAACAATCGTTTGTGTAAATAATTTTTATAGATGTTTATGTTAAGCTTCCAGCGTTTACTGAATATCAGAATTCGAAAGTAGAAACTTCTTTAGCCGTTCCATGAGTAAATCAACACTTAGTTGCAGTGTTTTCTGGAAGATCGAAGGATAAGCTGATTCTTGGGGTTCCCTCTATGGACATGGGTTTGGTCCCGGGTTAAGCGATCCGGTAATTAGCTGGATGACTTACAAAGAAATTGTTTCAACCTATCCCGGAGCTGAATGGGTAGACCACTGGCACCTGCCTAATGGTTATATTATGTATTATAATGGCATCCCCACAATCAAAAACAAAACACAACTGGCAAAGAAAAATGCTGCAGGAATTATGATTTGGGAAGTTATGTATGATTTACCTGACGGTAGAAAATCACTCCTTAATGCAATTTATGAAGAAGCTGCTTCAGCAACAAGATAGCCATCATTAAGGTATCAGGATGATATCATACAAAATGATTTTTTCATATCCGACGAGCGTTATACCATCTTATTGGAAATTATTTGACCTCATCTTCGCTGGTGATCCTTCAGACTTCAGGCAAGATAGAAGCTGATTAACTGAATAATGGGCGCGGAGTTAACTGCAAACCTTTTGCAGTTTTTTCTATCAGGTCAATAATTAATTTTTTTGTTTCTGGTAAAAGACTTCTTTCAATGGCATAATACAATATTCTTCTTGCCTCAACTTCAATTTTGATCAAGGTTGTGATTCCTATTACTTTCTTGCCCGGTGGCAAAGTATTGTTTAATATTCTGATCTTGGTTTTTGCCTCATTAGCCAGGTACTCGTCACTGAATCTCATACGCCTCTAATTTTGACAAAAATAATAATTTTATTATTCAAATATCCGCTAAAAGAGTTTCACGCTAAGGCACAAAGAGTTTCACGCTAAGGCGCTAAAGAGTTTCACGCTAAGGCATAAAGGGTTCACGCTAAGGCGCAAAGAGTTTCACGCTAAGGCACAAAGGGTTCACGCATAGGCGCAAAGGTGCTCAAAGACATTCCCGTTTCTCGTTTCTTGTTTTCACGCAAAGACGCCTTAAATTAATATCTTCAGCTGAGTAAATAACCGCCAATGAATCTGAGGGATTTGACGAACGATGAGCAAAGATTGATAAGGCACCTCATCAGCCTAGCTAATAATAAGAATTTAGAACATCAATTGGAAAAGTTAAAGGTGAAAGAAATGAACGATAGTGGAATGGGAAGTTTACTGCTTTTTCCTGCTGGTAAGGTTGTGCCCAACAGGGATTACGGCCAAACAGTAAGCGAAGTTGAGTTCCATGATGCAGACAAGGCCGTTGTACTCGCATCTTTAAATGTTGATGAAAACGGAGATCTGTTTGAACTTGATATCTGGAAAACGAATTTTGATCGCTTGCATAAAATTCCTGATGAATTCTAATTAATTCCTTTATGGGCCGTAGCAACTTTCTGGGTTGGGGAGGCATCACGCTACTATCAGCGATTTCAGCAGTTGCCGGTTACACAGTATTTAGCAGATCATTACGGTTCCTGGCTTTCTCGCAGCAATTTTTCTGAGCAATTGGGAAAGCAAGAATTAAGACTGTTGTTATAGAGCGGATGTTCACCACATAGCGTAAAGATTCCAGGCAGCTATTCAGTTACCTGCCGGATCACACGCAGCCAGTTTAAACCAAGGATCTTTTTAATTCGCTGTTCGCCATAACCCAGTTTCTGCATCGCTATTGTAATCTGCGGATAATCGCTGATATCTTTAATTTCATGGGGCAGCTCAGGACCGCCATCAAAGTCGGAGCCCAATGCGATATGATCCTCGCCGACAAGTTTTACTCCGTAATCAATTACCTTGGCAAGCTGATCAACATGCATCCAGTATTCACCTGGAATAGTGTCGCGGAAATTCAGCGGAACTGTTTGTGCAAGCTGCTTATCTACCTCCTCAATAGTCTGCGTGGTAATCTGCGAACTAAATATTCTTGGCGTTACCGGTTGGGGAACAGGTTGAGTAAGAATAGGATTCTTAGCTTTCTGCCATTCCCAATATCTCGGATTGTTAAAAAGGCTGCCAAAATGTACACCGATCACTCCTCCTTTAGCAGCTACTGCTTTTGCGGCCTCGTCTGTAATGCAGCGCGGATGATCAACGATTTTATGAAAGCCACCATGACTGTAAATCACCGGATGACGGCTTACCTCAACCGATTGTAGTATCGCATCATTAGAGGCGTGTGCCACATTGATCACCATACCCAGATCATTCATCTGTTTAATCACAGCTTTTCCATGATCATTAATGCCGCCCCAGGTGTACACATCGTTACAGGCGTCTATAAACGCGTTGGTGGTGTTATGTGCCGTGAGCTGCAACGAACGAAGACCAAGCTTGTACAACGCATGCAGCAGGTTCAGATCGCCATGCAGATCGTATCCGCCTTCCAGGTCAAGAAACGCAGCCATCTTGCCTTTCTTATTGATGCGTTCAATATCGGAAGCGGTGAACGCCAGCTCGATCATCGAATGATTCTTTTTGATCTGGTCCAATGCTAGGTTCACTACACGAAATGTGTTTTTTATCTCGAACCTGCCGGGATAATAATTTTCTGGGGTATACACCGAGAAGAACATGGCGTCCACGCCTCCTTCTTTTGCCCTGGGCAGATCGACGTTTCCATCTGTATAACGCTGACCAATATCCGTATTCATCAAAAGTTCCCGGGTCATTACATGCGTATGTCCGTCCATTACAAAAGCTTTGCGGTGGAGTTCGGGCATTGGCTTATTCTGCTGAGGTAGTGAAAAATGATGTCCATCCACAGGATCAGCAAACAGTGATTGACTTGGAAGTACAGTTCCGGCTACCGGGAATAGTGTTAAGCGCTTAATAACGTCTCTGCGTTTCATTCTTTTATTCGTTCGTGAGTTCTATTAATTACTATGATTCAAAACCACGTATGTATGGCCTGTTAGGAGGACGCTCGCCGGTACTGAATTGTGCTCCCCTGGCAGAACGGTATTTCATGTTCATGAAGGGCGTTTCAATACGGCGTCCAATGGCAGAGTACCTGCCATTCTCCCAGTTTGATTCCATGTTGTACGACACGATACCCGTACTTAGAAGCAGCCGCTCCGCATTGAAGGGTTCTTTCTTCGTCACCATCGTCTCAGTTATCCAATGTGGTTGCGAGTTGGAGGCATGATACTGCGAGAAGGGGCCGGGCCAGCCAAGCATCGAGATGATAGCTGGTTCTTGTTTCCCTTCAATTTCGCCGGCGTACGTCCATCCCACATCGTCTGCGTTATAAACAGCCGCTTTAGATCCATCATTGTATTCCACAATGCAGACGTTTGGCTGATCAATTTCCTGAAAGTGCCCTGGCTTGAGTTCAAATTTTGTCCGTATAGATTCAAGTAGCTTGCCGGCCCATGGATTTAGTTCGGTCCAATTCCATGTTTCAGGTCCACGAATGCATTGAACCGACTTCACGCCCGTTTCACCGCCTTTCCGACGTTCAACGAATGCCTGAAGCACGTCGACACAATGGAAAAGAGCGCCCTCATCAGGCGCACCACCAACAACAACCGATGACTTTATCGGAGTATCAATATCGAGTTCAATTTCTGGTTTACGGAAGTAAGTCGGTATTGAAGAACCGCCTGTTAGGGGAAAGTTTAGTTCACGGGATTTGTCAAACATCCACTTTGCTTCATCCCAATTGTAGGAGAGGTGCTTGTCGTTAAAGACCGGCACCGAACGCTTGCTCTGTTCGAAAACACGCATCACCTGCTGGTAGATCCACCAGCGTGGCAACATCCACTGTCCTTTAAGATTGGTTGGATAATCGCCGTGTTCGCCCACTATCACCACCCCATCAACCGCAAGTGCTTTTTCGCCTAGCGTGACAGCTTCACCAACTGTTTTAAAGATTGGAATGTTCTTCGCTTTGCATATTTTCTGTCCGAGTCCGCTTGTTTCAAACTGATGAATATAAACGGACACAACGTCTACCCGGGAAGGAGTGTGAGCACCCTGCCACCAGTAGCCGTCGAGCAACTTAGTTATGATCCAGTCTGCATGTGATCTTGGAGCAGCCCAATAACTGACGAGACAGGCAATACGGGGTCGCTTTTGTGCATTCTGTGCAACAGCGCGTGCCGCATTGCCGGTTAAAGCTGTTAAACCGGCCATGCCGGCTATTCCGAGCATTTCACGTCGCGTAAAAAGTGAGTTTGAGTGTTTCTTTTCCATAGTGATGAAAATGTGGAACTACGACCCTTAGTTCAAAATCGTTTATCGAATTTACAGATGGGGAGGAACTAAATAAATTTATTAATCATGATTCCGCAGTGGAGAATAACATCTTATATACTAAGATCGATCTGTATGTAAGGCATCCTGAATTGCCTCAAGAAGTTCCAGGCGCGAAAACGGCTTGTCTATTGCGGTAGAGGCGCCACATTCACTTGCTCTTTTCCGTATGTAATAGTCAGCCGAAATCATTATTACCGGTATATGTTTAGTCGCTGTGTTACTTTTCAATTTGGTACAAAGTTCAAGCCCGTTCATACCAGGAAGGTGGTAGTCTATTAAAAAAACATCAGGCACTTCTTCCTGCGTTGACAAACAATCTTCAGCAGAAGTATAAGTGATTACATTGTACAGGTTGCTTTTAAGGATAATTGAAAGCACGTCTGATATGGCGTTATCATCCTCTACCATTATGATTTTATTACCAGTCATCTGGTAAGCTTAATAATAAATTATGCCAAAGTAGATATGTTCCAGGTGTTTCGGTATAACAGACCTGCGCGCTTCTTCATACAATACCTTTTTTTATCCGTCTCCGCTTCAACTCATCCAATACTTGTTGCATCTCATTTCGTATTTTATCGTATTCTTCACTTATATCGAGCGAAGGGATTCGGTGTTCAGTAATGCGTAGGTATTCAGAATGAATGCGTAAAAACTCATCGTCCAGGTATCTTTTTTTTATCTTCTTCAAATCCATAAAACACAATTTTCAATAATCAGCTATTGGTGTTGAATAGTACTTGTGTGTAGCAATTCATATTCCAGCTTATTATAAGAAGAAATGTTCGGTATTACATTTTATGTATTCCATAGGCATTCTGACAGATAATTTGAAAGTGATCAGAATTGAAAATGCCGACTTTATATAACCTGCGTTTAATCAATTTCTAAGATGGAAAAGTAGTTACTTCAACAGACAACATTCGTTTACATTCCTGTAAAGCTTTAAACGCATAAAGGTTGTACGCTTTAAATTCTCTCAGTTGCTTATCTAACTGAGCCTTCAATTCTACAAATTCATTTTTTAACTGGCGATTTTTGAGTGATTGATTCTCGAATGAAGTCATGACAATAGTTTGAATGATAAATGGTTCTTATTGTCAGACCATGGGAGGGAACAAAATATACCTGTCTTAATCGGTACTATTGATTTGATAACTCAAATCATGAAGTGGCTTTAAGTAAGGCATAAGGTAATCTTATTTAACGACTCTGCAAAGAATAGTTTCAGATGTTTTGTATCTGAAAAGAATAGAAAATCATAATACACAACACAAACACAAATGCTTAATCAATGGTGTGGCGTGCAAATCTGGATAATAATTCGAATGTTAATAAAGTATAATTAATGTACTGATTTGTATAGCTTAATTTTTACCCTTCTCATTATCTTCAATTCGTTCCAAAACTGCTAATCAAACTGGTATGAGAAAATTAATTTTGACTTTGCATTGCATTCTTATGCTGTGTATTTTAACTCCTGTTAACGCACAAACAGGTAGACAGATAAAAGGATCTGTACTCTCCGAAGACAGGCTTCCCCTTGCCGGAGTTACAGTTGCTGTTAAAGAAAGTAATCTTAAAGTTCTTACTGATGACAATGGTAATTTTTCTATTCAATTACCTGCCGGACATTCTGTTTTGCAATTCAGTTATGTAGGATACCAGGATCAGGAATTGCAGGTAGATCATCAGAATGCTTTAACGATCTTATTGGCGCGCGATATCAAAAGTTTTGATGATGTTGTTGTTATCGGTTACGGTACAGTCAAGAAGAGTGACATCACCGGATCCATCTCCTCGGTAAAAGCTGCAGATTTAAAATCATTGCCCGTACAGCGTGTTGACCAGGCTTTGCAGGGCCGGGCAGCAGGTGTTTTTGTACAAAATACCGACGCTTCACCAGGTGGAAATACAAAAATTCGCGTACGTGGTATGAACTCTATTACAGGAGGCAACAATGCCCTTATCGTAATTGATGGTCAGCAGGGAGGAAATATCAACCTGCTCAATCCAAATGATATTGAATCAATAGAAATTTTAAAAGACGCATCAGCAACAGCCATCTATGGCGCAAAAGGTGCTAATGGAGTTATCCTTATTACCACTAAAACCGGTAAAAGTGGAAAACCTGAAGTGGCCTATTCATTTAACTACGGTGTTCAAAAAATAAGTCATGAGCTTGATGTAATGAGCGCCAAAGATTTTATTGCAAATGTTAACGCTAATGCGGCACTCAATAACAGCGTTGGAACTCCGCCCCCTGTGTTTACCGAAAGCCAGGTAAAGATGTTTGAAAATAATCCCGGAGTAAACTGGCAGGATGTGATCTACCAGGTTGCACCAATGCAAAGCCACTCTCTTTCTATAAGCGGCGGAACCGACCAGGTAAAATATTTTTTCTCTGCAGGCTATCTGAACCAGAAGGGTATTGTTGTGAATTCAGATTATAACCGGTTTAATGTGCGCGGAAATCTTAAATCAGATTTTAATAAATGGATCAGCGCAGGTGTGAATGTCGCATTTGTCAGATCAATAGGTAATGTGCCGCCTTTTGGTGAGAAGGGAAGCGCGGTTACAGATTTAACCGGGCAACCAATTGTACAGGCTCCGCTTTGGGATCCTACGATCCCCATTTACGATTCGGCTGGCAATTATTCCAGGCATCCTAACAACTATGGCGACCCGTTCTCTGCAAACCCCCTTGCAGCACTTCTTGAAACTTCAACAAAAAATGTAGGCACAGAAAACATCATAAACGGGTATTTGGATTTCAAGATACTGAGTGGATTGACATTGAGAATTATGGGATCTGGAAATTTCTCTACTGCGAATAACAGAAGGTTTTTTAATGACAAAACCTTAGCAGGCAGAGTAATCGATGGCGCTGCAGGTTTGGGAATTCTGGAAACAAATAAAAATGACCTTCTTCAAAACACTAATATCTTAACATACGATAAATCGTTCAATAAACATCATCTAACCTTTACCGGTGTTGCTGAACAGCAGATTGAAACCAATCAGTCTACCGACACTCGTGTTCAGGGATTTACAACAATGGAAACGGCGTTGGATGATATAGGAAGCGCTAAAAATATAATTGCGAACTCCGGCGCATTTAAACGCTCACTGAATTCTTTTTTGGGTAGAATAAATTATTCATTTGATAATAAATACCTGATCACCGCCAGCTACCGTGCAGACGGGTCTTCTGTATTCGGTGAAAATAATAAATGGGGATATTTTCCATCGATGGCTTTTGCATGGAGATTATCGGAAGAGACATTTGTTAAGAGCCTTGACATTTTTTCAGATCTGAAACTGCGCGCTAGCTGGGGCATAGTAGGCAACCAGGCAATCAGTCCCTATCAATCCTTATCGGCATTGTCATCCGGCAGAAATTATCCGTTTAATGGAACTTCGCAGTTAGACTATGGATTCCAGATAACACAGGCTGCCAACCCCAACCTTAAATGGGAAAGCACAACACAAAAAAATATAGGGCTCGACCTTGGATTTTTTAACAACCGCCTCCTGATCAATGTAGATGTATTTAAGAAAAACACTAATGACCTTCTGTTGTACAGAACGCTTGCGGGATACACAGGCCTGCCATCTATTATTGATAATGTGGGTTCAACAGAAAATAAAGGACTTGAATTATTAATTAGTGGTGATCCGCTGATAGGAGATGTAAAATGGAATACTTCATTTAATATTTCATGGAATAGAAATAAAGTGATCGACCTGGGCACCACTACCAAACTGGGCTTCATCAGCAGCAGTGGTAATTATGGAGTATCAAATCTGATGTACCTGGTGCCGGGTGAGCCGTTTGGACAAATGTATGGTTATGGTACACAAGGATTGTGGAAAGAGTCAGAAAGCGCAGAAGCGTATAAATATGGGCAATTACCTGGTGAAATTCATTATGTAGATGTAAATAATGATGGAGAAATTGATCTGCTGGACCAGATGGTAATAGGACAGGCGTTGCCAAAGTACATCTTTGGCTGGTCTAACCGCATCACCTATAAAGGATTTGATTTGAATTTTCTTTTCCAGGGTGTAAAAGGCAATAACATTTTCAATATGGCAAAAATACGCCTGGAGAGCCCTGGCTCGGGTACGAGCAATCGTTTGCTGAATCGTTGGACCCCACAAAATCAGAATACCGACATACCTGCATTCATTGATGATCAGACACGCCTGAACGCTCAGCTGACAGACAAAATAAATATCAGCGATATTGATGTGAACGCTCTTAAGCGATTTGTTGAAGACGGTTCTTATACAAGATTGAAGAATGTAATAATCGGCTATACCCTGAACCCGCACATCATAAACAGGTTGGGCCTGAATAGAATCAGGGTGTTCGCTTCCGCGACAAATCTTTTAACCATCACAAATTATACAGGATACGATCCTGAAGTGAGTTCTTATAACGAAAATGATGCTCAGGTAGGTATAGACATGGGAAATTATCCATCAGCAAAAACCTATACCATAGGACTCGATGTAATTTTTTAATTTAATAATTTTCGCATTAATAATCATAGGTATGAAAAAGTATAAACGACAAGGGATTGCCTTAATTATCAGCATCATTGTTACAGGTGCTTCCTGTACAAAACTGCAGGAAAAACCCACGAGCTTCGTTAACCCTGATATTTACTACAGCACCATCAACCAGGCCGAAACAGTACTTACAGGAAGTATGCAAACGTTATGGGATTACTGGGGCGACGGCTATTCATGGGGCTGGAGATATTTTATCAATGACGACCAGATGGATGGTGGCGATCTGAATATTCCTTTTAATCATGCAGAAGCATTATGGAATCTGCATTATAAGAATATTCTGAACCTGAACACACTGATAAAGCATGTGAAAGCAGGAAGCATCAAAGATGGTTCGCCGGATGATGTTGCGCTGGTACTAGGATTGGCAAAGTTCATCAGGGGATATAATTACTTTCAACTCGTTCGGCTTTATGGAGATGTTCCTTTGTATACAGATGAAACGGAAGATCCATCCATAAATCCTATGGCG
>DATLDR010000122.1:0-3664 GCA_035525775.1 Flavitalea sp. | reverse complement strand
ACAGGACGATCCTTTCCAAACTGTATCTGGCGATAGACAATAATGGTTGCAATGATTAGAGTAATCGAAACGGTAAACTGTACAACCACTAAAGCCTTACGTGGAATAGCTGCTAACCGGCCAGCGCGATACCCCCCTTTCAATACTTTTATTGGATCGAAAGAAGATAAATAAAGCGCTGGATAACTGCCCGCTATCATCGCCGTGAAAAACGTAAAGACGATACAGGCGATCCAAAACAACGGACTTAACCAAAGGATATTTATCTTTTTGCCTGAAACTTCATTGAACCATGGCAAACTAACATGTACCAATGCAAGCGCCAATAATAAGGAGAGCGCAGCTACAATTAGCGATTCGCTAAAAAACTGTTTGATTAGTTGACTACGAACCGAGCCAATAGTTTTACGAATGCCGACTTCCTTTGCCCTTTTTTGAGAGCGAGCTGTACTTAGATTCGTAAAGTTGATACAGGCGAGCAACAATACGAAAGCACCGATAACACCATAGAACCGCAACACCTGGAGTTGGTCGCTGGTAACGCTTACTCCATTTTCAAATTTAGCATACAGATGCCACCTATTCATTGGCAGAAGAAAAAGTTGTGGTTTTGTAAATTCAAATTCAGCGGACACGTGATTGGCAAGTACATTTTTAATTCGTGAAGAAGCCTTATCAAAATCGACACCTTCATTCAGTTGAACATAAATACTCGCAGCAATATTATTCCAGTCATTATATTTGCTTTGTGCCCAATCGTAAGATGAAAGATAAAACTGAAACGGAGCAATAAATGCCACATCACTAAACTCCGAGTTGACATTTATATCTTCATACACACCTATCACTTTTGCATTTAACTTTTTATCGATTAAGATCACCTTGTTAACCGCATTTTCGTTGGCAAACAATTTTTTTGCCAATGACTCCGATAATAGTATCGAGTTTACCTCTCTAAGTCCATCAAGTCGTCCTGACCTCATTTGAAGGGTTAGCATTTTGGGAGCATCTGGCTGCATAAAATTGCCCATCGTGCTGTATTTCTTGTCACCGAACGAAATAGTATGTTGTTCATGTGTTGACATAACAACGTATTTAAAATCCGCCGGGGATGACGCCTGTAGCTCTGCGGCCAATGGCATGGGATGCGTGTCGATTGTAAATATTTCTCCGCTATAGTTCCCATTTGATTCGACCTTGGCGATTCGGTCGTAATTAGTATGTGACTTATTAAATGACAGCTCATCGTATATCCATAAGCCAATCTGCATAACAACCGCCATACCGATTGCCAGACCTCCTATATTGATAAAAGAAGAAAATCTATTCGTAGCAAGTCTTCTCAGAGCAACCTTAACGTAGTATCTGAACATACTGAATATCTTATTTAATAGTAACAAAAGAATATGCCAGCCCTGCTAAGAAGTACCCATCAATATGTTGCGTACTTGACGAAAAGCAGTAATGTCCGCATTTGATACAGTAGTGCCCTATTATTGATACAGGTGGGAGGCGACACACGGGAATATAACTGTTTATTCAATGTTCTTCCAATATTATCTATTGGGTAAAGCCGGAGGTAAAGTGTAGACCCTTACCCGCCTTTGACCGATAAGGAGAGGCGATTTATATTCAATTTTCAAATAAATTCAGGTGAAGCATCTGGACAGGAAGTGTTTCATGTTCATATGCATGTTATACCACGCTTTCCCAACCAACTACCGCCTGGTAAAAAAATTTTAGGAGTAAACGAATTGGAACTTGTTGCAGTCAACGAAATAACCGTTTCGAGTTCGTTAACCTCTTAAAAGAGGGATGCCTTATCAATCCATCAAAATTTTGTAATTTTAAGAGACATCACTAATAGGGTTTTGTCAAACTCGCTACATATATGTTTGGCGTGTTGGTGTAATAATAATTAACGGTAAAACTAGCTTTGATTTATCAATACATAGCACCATGTCCGGCATTACAGGATTTTGTAAGGGATTATTTAGTCGCTCATTTTGTTTTTGATAAAGACCGTGAAATACCATTTAAACCATATTCCCCCAAACCTGAGCAAACGATCACCTTTTTACCAAAAGGCGGGTTGACTGTCAAAAATCCACTGAGTAACGAAACAAGAACTGCGCCACCGATTTCAATCTGCGGCCAACAGGTGTCTCGATATAATTTTTACCTGAGTTGCGAGTACCTGATGCTTAGAGTTCACTTTCACCCAGGCGCACTTTACCGCCTATTGAATATTCCTCTTTTCGAATTTACTGACAGTTGGTTTGATGCCTCATCTGTTCTGGGCAATGAAATAGTGGAGATCAATGAACGCCTTGCAAATTGCGAGAACTATGTTCATATGATTGCGATTGTAGAGAATTACTTAATATACAAGAAACGAAAAGTGACGGCAACCAGCCATCCGCTTGATGAAGTTGCCACATATCTGTATACAAATCCCTCCAGATTTTCTTTGGACTGGCTCGCTAAGGAGTCTTGTTTATGCTCAAGGCAATTCAACCGCAAGTTCACGGAAAGAATTGGAGTTGGACCTAAGTTATACAGCCGCGTTGTGAGGTTTTATAAAGCGTATCAATACAAGGAAGCGCATCCTCAAGATGATTGGCTGACTATTGCACTTCTTTTTGGCTATGCCGATTATCAACATATGGTTAAAGACTTCAAAGAGTTTGCACAGGTAACTCCGAATTTTTGGATAGATCAGGATAATCAATCGCCCGAGAGAATTTTGGAACTTGAATGTTAATTTAGGATAGTTCTGGTTTATCTAAGTTATCGCTAGAGGAGGGCCAACCACCTTCATTCCATGGGCGGCAAATAACTTATCTGCTTCTTCAGGTGTCGGTGGCCTGGTAGTTTTACAACTCTCGATAAAAAATTCTTCAAGTGAACCAGCCGGCTGTACAGCCAATAGTAACGTTCCTGGTTGATCTCCTATATATGCCCAGACATGCGGAATCATTCGAGGAGCAAAGAGTGAATCACCAGTGTTCAGTGTAAACTTCTCGTCTCCAACCTCAAAGGCAAACGTTCCTTCTATACAATAAAACCATTCGTCCTGTTTGTAATGGAAATGACGTGGTGGCCCGCCCTTACCCATCTTTGCATGTTCGAAAGCGAAAAAAGTGCCATCCGAGTCTTTGCCGGACACCTTGATTTGAAAAGGAATAATGCCCCAGATCATAAGTTCTTCTTGAAAACGGTTCTTTCCCTTTGGAACATAAATCGCCTTTTCTTTTCCAGGCAATGAGTGTAACGGTTTCGTAATTTTCTTATTTGAGCAACCGGCGATACTACCGGTAAGTGCTACTACGGCATTTAGGCCAACTAATTTTACAAACTGTTCTCTGTTCATGGCATCCAATTTTAGGTTTGTTGTTACTGTTAAAAGCTAGTAACAAACCTACTCATTGCCGTAAAATGGTTGGTGGTAAAAAAAAGACATTTATAGCAATTTAAAATGCTATCACCCGTTACCGACCATTGATTCATTACACGAAACATATCATGTTTATTTTATCAACCCCTTGAAACTCGGATGTCTCATTAACCCGTCTTTAGTAATTTCTTGATAACGTAGTAACACTTTTGTTCTGGTTTCGCCCAAGTTATAATAACTTGTAGGTCTGCGAAATCTTGTCGCCTT
>DATLDR010000101.1:0-20744 GCA_035525775.1 Flavitalea sp. | reverse complement strand
TGATGGCAAAATTGGTGTATATGATTACAGGTTTGCCAGCCAGTGCGTGGCCTACCTGTTGGAACTACTGAAAAACGGTGCATCAGGATTGATGGAATGGGAAGGATATGACAGTTATTATGAACATCATTATCCCAGCCTTTTCAGCTATTGGGGAATATTGGGATATGACTCCTCCGCTAAAATATATACACCGAGAAAACATTTTTATGCCATCCGGCAAATAACAGATTATGTAACACCAGGATCTTACCGGCTAGAATGTAATGGAGGAGATAGTATTCATACTGTTGCATTTTATGACACAGTGAAGAACAAAATAATTATCGCAGGCATCAATCCTTACCATCATCCGCTTGAACTGAATGGGGCAATTGCAAACATGCAGGTGAGCAATATGGAAATGACGTTTACTGATAGTAGCAGGAACCAGGAAAAAAATGATATTTCCCTTGATCAAAATAAATTTAATACCACAATACCTGCCAATTGCATTTTTACCATTAACGCTGGTATCAGTAAAATAAAAACACAACCTGTAGGATGGTATTCCGGCGACATTCACGTTCACCGCAATTGCGGCAGTGATTCCGTTTTAAATGAAAGCATCCTGTCGGATAAAATGAAAGAAAATGATCTGGATGTTATTTCAGTATTGGCAGACATGGGGAACGGTGAAGTAAAAGATGCAAAAACTGATCTGCAGAAAATAACTGGAGCTGATGCCAGTCAATCGCAAAAAAACCGCATCATTCACTGGGATGCGGAATGGCACTGGGATGCCACTTATTCAAATTTCAATCACCAGGCACTGGGTGGCCATCTTGTTTTGCTTGGGCTAAAAAATGCAAGCCAGATGTGGGAAGAATCGCCGCACAAAATTCTTGAATGGGCAAAAGCCCAGGGCGCTGCCAGGGGCTTTTGTCACATGGAATATCTGAATGACAGCATACAAAATGAACTCAATTGCTGTATCCCTATTGATTATCCCGTTGAAGCTGTACTTGGAAATATAGATTTCATTTCAGAAGATGTATATGGCACTGATTCACCCAATAACGGCAATTACAATAGCGAGGCGGCTATGAATGCATATTACAAACTGTTGAATTGCGGAATCAGGCTGGGGCTTGCAGCAGGCACTGATTATCCGTGCAATGATTACGAACCATTTGGAAAATTACTGACCTATGTGAAAACCGGCAACAACCTCACGTACAACAAATGGGTAGATGGAATTAAAAAAGGAAGAACTGTAGTATCCAGAACCGGAAACAATGAATTTCTGCAATTGAAAATCAATGGCAGCAGTGAACCAGGCGATGAAATCAGTTTACCGACAGGCAAACAGATGGATATATCGGTTACATGGACTTCTTCCATACCTGTAAACGGCATAATTGAATTGGTTTGCAATGGTAAAGTGATAGCCTCACATACAGGATATTGTTCACCCCGCAAACCTGTTACATTCAAAACAAAACATACAGTGTCACAAAGCAGCTGGATCATTGCAAGACGCATGTATAAAGGTGAACATCAGAGCCATACTGCACCTGTTTACATCACTGTTAACAAAAAACCAGTACGTGCGGCCGCAGATGATGCAATGTATTTTGTAAAGTGGATAGATAATATTCTCACAAACATTTCACCAGGTGGAAAATGGAGCAGCTATTACACAAAAAATGTTGACAGTATAAAAGCACGATACTTAGCCGCAAGAAATATTTACCGCAAAATTGCATCGGAATGCATCAAAGAACAGCATGCACCGGTTTTGATATTATCGCAACAGGGAAATTACATTGAAGAAATAATGAAGGCTGAAGGATTGAATTCTTTCGTTAGCAGGACGATTAATGATCTTTCGGGCATTGATGATTATAATATAGTCATTCTGCCTGTTATGCCAATCACATCTTCACAAAGTGAGATCTTAAAAAAATATGTAAGGGCAGGTGGCAATCTTATCGCTTTTCGTCCAGACACTAACCTTTCTTCAATATTTAGTCTCCGCCAGTCAAACGACACGATTACCGATCCATACATCAGTATCGGTCCGGAAAACGAAACAGGAAAAGGCTTGACAACGGAAGCACTGCAGGTCCATGGTATTGCACAAGCCTGTTCATCTGCTAACGCAAAGGTTATTGCGAGCTTTAACAACAAATATCCTGCTGTTACCATCAACAAGTTTGGAAAAGGGACGGCTGTTGCGTTTACTTACGATCTGCCAATGAGCATAATTTTAACCCGGCAGGGAAATTATAAAAATGCGGGATTAGAAAAAGATGGCATAAAAGGATTACGCGCCATGGATCTTTTTACAGATGGCTGGTTAGACACTACCAAGAATATATATAACCAGGCCGATGAACAGATGCGGTTATTAAGCCGCATCATTCGTACGATAGCCGGTAAACCATTGCCATCTTTTTGGTATTTCCCTGACACCCTTAATGCTCTTGTAACACTTACAAACGACGGTGAATACAGTGATGAAAAAGATATTGATACGCAACTTCGGGACATAGAAGAAAAGAATGCGTCGATGAGCCTGTATATATTAACAGCCGGTAAAATTTCCTTATCTTCTACAGAAGCGTGGCAGAAGAGAGGAAATGAAATTTCCGGACATCCCGACAATACACTCAATGCAGAGCATCCTACATGGCAGAATATGGATACTGCAATTGAATTCAAGTTGAAGGAACTGTCAGAAAAATACAGTGTACCTGCAATGAACACTGTGGTCAATCACTGGTTTGTATGGAATGGCTTAACCAGGAAAGGAAGTAGTGATTTTACGGCACAGGCGCAGATAGAAAAAATGCATGGCATCGGAATGGATATTAACTACGCGCATTACGATAACCATTCACCGCAGCAGCATTTTCTGGGGCCAATGGGAACCAGCCAGGGAAATTTTACCGGAAGCGGCCTGCCTATGAAATTCGGTGACATGAATGGGAAAGTGATAGACATCTACCAGCACGTTAATAATGTATATGACCAGCAGTATATGGAGCACAAAGATTCAATTGGTTTCTTCGACAGCTTCAAAGGTTTGCTGGACCGCAGTCTTTATAATCAGGTGTATTCATATATCAGCGTCAAGTCGCACAACGACGAATATTATTTTTCGAAAAAGCCGTTGTTAAAAATGCTTGACTATGCAAACAGCAGGAGAATACCTGTTTGGACACCGGTGAAACTGCTTGAATTTCTTAAAGCAAAAGACCAGGCAACATTTGACAATGTAAAATGGGCGGCAAGCACATTATCATTCAACATCCACTCTGATCTGCAGCATCAAAACATGCTTTCAGTGATTGTTCCATACATTTTTGATGGCAAAAAAATCGTTGCCATAACTTCCGGTTCCGCTGCTAAGGCTTATGCCGTAAAAAAAATCAAAGGCCTTGATTACGCCATCTTTTCCATCAGACCAGGAACCGCTTATCACATAGTGGTAAAGTATGCTAAATAGGTGTTGAAAATTTAATCAATATGAAAGAATCAGTTCACCTGCGCATAAATCATCATCAAAAAACAACTTCTGCCGCTCCATGCAATCAACAAAATATTTAACTTCAATCAAATTAATATCGAATGCCAAGCTATCAGATAAAAATTAATGGAAAGTCGTACGCGGCAGATGTTGCTGAAGATACTCCACTGCTCTGGGTTCTGCGCGATCACCTCGGTTTAGTAGGCACCAAATACGGTTGTGGCATCGCTTCCTGCGGAGCCTGCACAGTTCACATGAACGGTTCAGCAGTAAGATCATGCATATTGCCAGTTTCTAGTATAGCAAATGCAGAGATCACTACCATTGAGGGTTTATCTGAAAACGGCGATCATCCGGTGCAGCAGGCATGGGAAGAGGTTGACGTTGCACAATGTGGATATTGCCAGGCCGGACAGATAATGACCGCTTCTGCCCTGCTGAAAAAAAATCCGAAGCCCACAGAACAGGAAATAGTTAAAACAATGCATGGCAATATCTGCAGATGCGGCGCATATCACCGCATCCGTGAAGCAGTAAAATTAGCAAGCACTAAAATTTGATGATTATGACCCGTTCAATTGATAAAAGCAGGAGAGATTTTTTAAAGTTGTCATCCCTCACTGCAGGAGGTTTTATACTGGGCCTCAACTGGCTCACCAATGAAGTGAAAGCAGCTTCCGTTATCTCAAAAACAACAGCTGGTGAGATTGGATTCAATAGCTACCTGTCAATTTCCACTGATGGATTTATCACGCTGTTCTCACCCAACCCGGAACTTGGTCAGAATATCATGACATCATTCCCGATGGTAGTTGCAGAAGAACTCGATGCAGACTGGAACAAAGTAAAAGTAGTTCAGGCACCCCTCGATACCGCCCGGTTTGACAGGCAGGTAACAGGTGGAAGCGGCGCAGTGCCTCATTCGTGGTTCCTGTTAAGAACTGCGGGCGCAACGGCCCGTTACATGCTGGTGGCAGCGGCTGCAAAACGTTGGAATGTGGACCCATCGCAATGCACAACTGAAAATAGTTTTGTGATGCATGCAGCATCAGGAAAAAAACTGGCTTATGGTGAACTGGCTGAAGAAGCATGCGGCATTCCAGTGCCATCACAAGTGAAGTTGAAAGACAGGAAAGACTTCAAACTTATTGGTACTGCAGTCAAAAATGTTGAGAACAACAAGATACATACTGGTAAGCCCTTGTTCGGCCTTGACTTTTATCGTGAAGGCATGCTGCACGCCATGATCCAGCGTCCGAAAGCATTCGGATTGAAAGTAAAATCAGTTGATGCGGCCGAAGTGAAATCGATGCCTGGAATTATTGATGTCGTTACTTTCGGAAATAATGTAGCGATTGTAGGTAAATCGACCTGGGAGATCATGAAAGCCAGGAAAGTATTGAAAGTAGAATATGAAAAAGAGGGCACCCTTGAAAGCACTTCGGATCATGATAAATTATTTAAAACATTACTGGATACAGGTACAGCTACGGTACAAAGAAAAGATGGTGACGTTGATACCGCTTTCAAAAATGCCTCAAAAATAATCAGAAGTGAATACCAGTGTCCATTCCTTCCACACAGCCCTATGGAGCCGATGAACTTTTTTGCTCACTACAGGCCGGATGGCATTGAACTCGTTGGTCCAACACAAACGCCTGTCAATGCACGCACTGCAGTGTCCAAATTGTTGAATGTTCCTGAAGAAAATATATCCCTCACCATAACGAGGTTAGGGGGTGGCTTTGGCAGGAGACTTAAAACCGATTATGTTACTGAAGCAGCCGAATTATCCAGCATCATAAAAGCTCCGGTTAAAGTAACATGGATGAAGGAAGACGATATGACCGGTGGCAGTTACCGCCCGGCAGTGCGGTACAGATTTGAAGCAGCACTCGATGCTCAAGGAATTATGATTGGCTATAAACTCCGTGGAGTCGGAATCAATTCCGGCAATTGTACACGACAGGATAATTTTCCATCAGGAGCAGTTGATCATCTTTTAATTGAATCGATTGAACATGTTTCGCCGATCACAACAGGAGCATGGCGTGCGCCCATCACCAATTTCCTAGCATTCGCCGAACAGTCATTTTTAGATGAAGTGGCTTTCGCAGTAAAAAAAGACCCCGTTCAGTTCCGGCTTGAACTGCTCAACCGGGCGAAGAATAACCCCGTGGGCGATATCAGGTACGACATTGACAGAATGGAAGGTGTTATTAAACTTGCGGCTGAAAAAGCACAATGGGGCAAAAAGAAAGGTGTATTCCAGGGATTCAGTGTATACTTTTCGCACCGGTCCTATGTAGCACAGGTATGTGATGTAAAGATGGAAAATGGCAAGCCGGTGGTTAAAAAAATAGTTGCTGCCGCAGATTGCGGTGAAGTCATTAACCTGAGTGGCGCCCGTCAGCAGGTGATGGGAGGAATTGTTGATGGATACGGTCATGCGATGTTCGGAAAATTATCATTTACTAATGGCGAAACCGATCAGAAAAACTTTAATTCATACAGGCTGATAAGGATGAAAGAGATCCCTGAAATAGAGCCTCATTTTGTAAATAACGGAATTGACCCCACAGGTCTTGGTGAACCCGCACTTCCTCCTACCGGTGGCGCGGTTGCTAATGCTATTTTCAAGGCTACAGGTTCAAGAATCAAAAATGAGCCTTTCATGGAGCATAGTGTATTTACCACTAAGAAACTTAAAAGCACCATGAAAAATACGGGTATCAATTAAGGCAATGGCAATGCTTGCTGCCAGCTTATTTCCTAATTTTCATCAGAAATATAAGTCATCAGCCTTCGGTTACCCAGGTATGTTATACTATCCGATATATTCTGCAGAAAGAACATCTGGAAAATCTGCTTGTCAAGAGTTTCTATATTCTGTTTTGAATCTTCTGAAAGTGTTTGAAGCAGCAGCGGAAATAGATCTTTTTTCATGATACCATAAAAACGCGATGATGCACTCTGCATCTGGAATAAACAATAACTGCCTCTTGGAAGTTTGTCTTCCAGATTCATTGCCTCATTAAAGGGAATATTGATAAAGAAGTAGATCATTTTTCGTAATTAACCTGTAATCGTCGAAACCCTGCATTTTCAGCTGTCTAAATTACCATCTACTTTGTCTAAATATGAATTTATTTTAAATTATCACAGCTACTCAGGATTGAATGGAAAAAGCTTCCCATAGATTCTCAAATTCATACAAGAGGTTACCTTTTGATGCAACATTTTGCTTATACTTGTTACAACAATTGCTTTCGCTCACTTACGGAATAATCAGATATTAGCATGAAATACTTTCTTACTTTCTTTTGTTTTTTATTCTTACTTTCTTGTACAACTTTTTCGCAGGATAAAAAGTTGCGTATCATCATGATCGGCGCTCATCCTGATGACTGCGACCTCGATGGCGGCGGAACTGCCATCCTTTATGCGAAAATGGGTCACGCTGTAAAATTTGTTGCAGTAACTAATGGGGATGCGGGACACCAGATTATGAATGGTGCACCACTTGCAAAAAGAAGATTAGCGGAAGCCAAAGAAGCAGGAAGAAGATTCGGAGTTGAATATGATGTGCTCGACAATCATGATGGCCTGCTGGAACCTACGCTTGATGTTCGCTTGCAGATAATTAAGAAGATACGGGAATGGAATGCAGACATTGTATTTGCACCTCGTCCCAATGATTATCACCCCGACCATCGTTATACTGGTGTGCTGGTACAGGATGCTGCATTTATGGTGACTGTTCCTAACATAGCACCCGGTACACCTGCACTGAAAAAAAATCCTGTGTTTGTTTATTTCCAGGACAGGTTTCAGAAACCAAGTCCCTTCAGGCCGGATATTACTGTTGACATTTCCAGCGTGTACAACCAGAAGGTGCATGCTCTCGATGCACATGTTTCGCAGGTGTATGAATGGTTGCCATGGATAGGTCATTACACGGAAAAAATACCTGCTGACACAAATGAAAGAAAAAAATGGCTCCATTCGTTCTCTGTAGTACCCATTACTCCTGACGTAAGATCTTCACTGCAAAAATGGTACGGCAAGGAACATGCAGCGAATATAAAATATGCTGAAGCGTTTGAAATATGTGAATATGGTGCTCAGCCGGATGAAAATGAACAGAAAAGATTATTTCCTATGCTGGGTAAAAAAGCTGCTGTAACACGCGGCGACTCCTCTTTGAAACAGGTATCACTGGTATTTACCGGTGATGAGTTTGCCGATGGCGGAAGTTTCATTGCCAACGAACTTAAAAAAAAAATGTAAAGGCATCTTTCTTTCTTACCGGCAACTTCTACAGGAATACTAAGTTTGAAAAGGTTGTCAGGCAATTGATCAGGGATGGCCACTACCTGGGCTCGCATTCCGATAAACATCTATTGTACTGCGACTGGATAAACCGTGATAGTCTCCTCGTCAGCAGAAATGAATTCGATACCGATTTACTGCACTCATACGAAGAATTAAAAAAATTTGGCATAACCAATGAAAAGGCATCTTACTTTCTGCCTCCTTATGAATGGTACAATGATTCAATTGTCGAATGGACTGCATCGCAGGGCCTACAGCTCATTAACTACACAGCAGGTACAAAAAGCACTGCAGACTACACTTACCCGGGCATGGAAAACAAATATGTAGCGAGTAAGGATATATTCACGTCAATTATTGAATATGAAAAAACAGCTTCAGCGGGCTTAAATGGTTTTATTCTCCTGATGCATATCGGCACTGATCCACGCAGAACCGATAAATTTTATTACCTGCTCCCTGCGCTAATAAATCAGATTCGCAATAAGGGTTATCAATGGGTAAGAATTGATGAACTGCTCAATTAGGTTAAAAACTGTTGATCCGGTTTTTGATAAATAGGGATCATCGGCTATAAGTTCATTTTCTGTTATCACAAATAAATTTCCATTTTCCGGAAATTCTATCCTTTTTAAGGAAATGTTTTACAATTGACCCTCGTTATCTGCCTGATGCACAAAGGCTAAAAAAATGGCTCACGGCTTGAATATTTAACTGAAACCAATAGTTATGAAATCTTCAGCTATCCGCACTTCTTACGCTCATAAAGCCAGCCTGGAACACAGCCGTAAAAAATTGATATTATTCTGCCTTTTCATTGCACTAGCAGTATTTGCAATGTTCTAATCACTGATGATCCTGGAAGAGAAGAGTATAGAACCATTAAAATCGGTAACATCTAACAAACCCCATTTTTCTTCAAAAGTTCCTTCCTGGTTAATTACTTTATTATTCTCACCGGCCCATATATACCAATTGAAAGTTTTTACCAGTTGTATCTCCTCATTAAATAACCTGACAATTACATAACGGTTTGCTTTTGAAACAATGTGAAGATTGAGAAATGAATAAGTGTGAACAGTAGAAAACGTTACAGATGCGATCATAAATCGTTATAAGGTCCGATTAAAAAATCAAACTGATGGACTCACAATAAGCCCTTCAAATTTCATGGGCAACGTTTACCAGCGATTCATGTGCCTTATTTCAACCGGTTGAATCTTACTTTATTGAATACACGAAAACTTTTAAATATTTCCATTAAAGGGAATAGCTTTCCAATTCACTTTATTTATTTTCAATAATATTGTAACAGCAACTCACCATAAAATTTTCATTTTATAATGATCAGAGAAGCAACTCCTGAAGATATTCCCGCCATACAGGCTATCAGGCATGCCGTCATAGAAAATGTACTCTCTGATCCTGGCCTGGTTACAGACACTGATTGCCATACGTATATTACTAACAGGGGCAAAGGATGGGTGTATATGCTGAAAGACCAGATCATAGGCTTCGCAATAGCAGACCTGCAGGAAAATAATATATGGGCGCTTTTTGTGCATCCCGATCATGAACATCGCGGCTATGGAAGAATGCTGCATGATAATATGCTCAACTGGTATTTCAGTCAGACCACTAAAAGTGTTTGGTTAAGTACCTCCCCGGATACAAGAGCTGAATATTTCTACCGAACAGCTGGCTGGCAGGAAGATGGACTTAGCGCGAAAGGTGAAATATTATTCAGAATGAAGTACGACCGCTGGTGGCTGCGGGATATTAGCCATGGGCGATGACAGCACCGTATCAAATGTCCGGGAAGCATCAAAACCTGCTCCGTAAATTCGAATGATTATTTAAGTTACTTCTTGCATGATGTATCTGTCATGCTGCTCATGCCGCTTTCCATACTGATCACATGCTTGAAACCATTACTCTGTATCTTATACCATAATACTGAGGCAGATAGAGCAATTAATTAACAGAAATATTGAATATTACCGCTTTTGCGGAGACCGCAGCCTGTTAATGGACATAAACAAAAGGATGGATAGTAAGAGTTTATGCATCACGCCATTTATTTAAGGTAAATTAAAAATTGCCTACCGCGAGATCACAATTCGTGCGTATTGATAACTAAGTACAAAAAATAACAAAAAAAGCTCCGGAAATGTGGACAAAATTTAAGAATTTTGCCGCCTGATTTAAAATTGTTGAAAACCTAATATTATGCCTTCTACCTTATTTGATAAAGTTTGGGATTCACATGTGGTGAGGAATATAAAAGATGGCCCTGATGTATTTTTTATTGACAGGCACTTTATACATGAAGTGACCAGTCCCGTTGCCTTCCTGAGCCTTGAAAACAGGAAGTTAAAAGTAATGTTCCCTGAAAAAACATTTGCTACAGCCGACCATAATACTCCCACCATTAACCAGCATCTGCCGGTTAATGACCCGCTATCAGCTAACCAGCTGAAAGCACTTGAATCAAATGCTAACAGGTATGGAATATCACATTGGGGTCTTGGTAACCCTAAAAACGGAATTGTACATATAGTAGGCCCTGAAAATGGCATCACTCTGCCGGGCATGACCATAGTATGTGGTGATTCGCATACTTCTACCCACGGCGCTTTTGGTGCCATCGCTTTTGGCATTGGCACCTCTGAAGTTGAAATGGTGCTTTCTTCACAATGTATAATGCAAACGAAGCCCCGGAAAATGCGCATTAATGTGAACGGCAAACCGGGCAAGGGCGTAACGCCAAAAGATGTTATCCTGTATATCATTTCAAAACTTACAGCCGCAGGTGCAACCGGTTATTTTGTTGAATATGCAGGCGATGTGTTTGAAAACATGAGCATGGAAGGCCGCATGACGGTGTGCAACATGAGTATTGAAATGGGCGCGCGTGGAGGCATCATCGCCCCGGATGAAACAACATTTAATTATCTCAATGGACGTGAAAAAGCACCTAAGGGAGATGCATGGACTAAAGCCGTTGCTTACTGGAAAACACTGAAAACAGATGCAGATGCCGTGTTCGATGTTGAGCATACTTTTGATGCAGCAGACATAGAACCTATGATCACTTTCGGTACCAACCCCGGTATGGGAATGGGTATCACGAAGCATATACCGGTTGGCGAACAGGGAAGCGGCAAAGCTTCATTCCAAAAATCGCTCGACTATATGGGATTCCATCAGGAAGACGAAATGATCGGTAAAAAAGTTGATTACGTTTTTATCGGCAGCTGCACAAACGGCCGCATCGAAGATTTCAGAGCGTTCGCCTCTATCGTCAAAGGAAGAAAGAAAGCAGATAATGTTACCGTGTGGATGGTACCGGGCTCTCACATTGTAGAACAGCAGATCAAAGAAGAAGGCATCCTCGATATTCTTACAGAAGCCGGCTTTGAACTACGTCAGCCTGGATGTTCTGCATGCCTGGCAATGAACGACGACAAAGTGCCAGCAGGAAAATATGCGGTGAGCACCAGCAACAGGAATTTTGAAGGCCGGCAGGGGCCGGGTGCAAGAACTATGCTGGCAAGTCCGCTGGTGGCAGCGGCAGCAGCTGTAACAGGAGTAGTAACAGATCCGCGTGAATTCATAAAAGACTAACTGAACTATATGGCTTACGATAAATTTACTGTACTGAAAAGCACGGCTGTGCCGATGCCCATTGAAAATGTTGATACGGACCAGATCATTCCTGCACGTTTTCTTAAGGCAACAGAACGTACAGGTTTTGGAGACAATCTTTTCCGTGACTGGAGGTACAATGCTGACAATACACCGAAAAAGGATTTCATTTTAAATAATCCGGTTTATTCCGGAAAGATACTTGCTGGCGGAAAAAACTTCGGTAGCGGCAGCAGCCGTGAACATGCCGCATGGGCGATATATGATTATGGTTTCCGTTGTGTTGTTTCGAGTTTCTTTGCTGATATATTCAAGAACAACTCGCTTAATATAGGTTTGCTGCCTGTACAGGTGAGCGCTGAATTTCTTGACAGGATATTCAGGGCTATAGAAGCAGATCCGAAAGCTGAATTTGAAATAAATCTTCCTGAACAGAAGATCATCATTCTTGCTACAGGTGAAAATGAATCCTTCGCGATCAACAGTTATAAAAAAGACAATATGATCAATGGTTATGATGATATTGACTATTTACAGGCGATGAAGAATGAAATAAAAGAATTCTCCGCGCATAGCATGTATTAAGCCCATGTATTAAGCCACTTTATAAAAATTATGTCAATTTCCCGGCGTTACATTGAAATTATGGATACTACCCTGCGTGATGGTGAACAAACCAGCGGTGTATCCTTCTCCCCTTCAGAAAAATTAACGATCGCACGGCTACTTTTAACGGAAGTTAAAGTCGACAGGATCGAAATAGCCTCGGCCCGGGTATCGGAGGGTGAATTATCGGCAGTAAAATCTATCACCAAATGGGCGAAAGCAAATAGCCTGCTCGATAGAGTTGAAGTGCTGACATTTGTTGATGGCGATATGTCCATTGAATGGATGCAGAAGGCAGGCGCCAGGGTAATGAATCTTCTTACAAAAGGATCGCTTAATCACCTCACGCACCAGCTGAGAAAAAAACCTCACGAACATTTTGCAGAAGTGAGTGGTGTTATTGCAAGTGCGCTAAAAAAAGGAATCAGCTGCAATGTATATCTCGAAGACTGGAGCAATGGTATGCGCAATTCTGTGGAATATGTTTTTGAATACCTTGACTTCCTTTCAAATCAACCCATAAAAAGAGTTCTGCTGCCCGACACGCTGGGCGTGCTCACTCCGCATGAAGTGGAGACATACATCAGGCAGGTCGTTGAACGCTATCCAAATATTCACTTCGACTTTCATGCACACAACGATTATGACCTTGGCACGGCGAATGTTCTGCAGGCCTTGCGCGCAGGTGCAAGTGGAATTCATCTTACGGTTAACGGCATGGGTGAAAGGGCAGGTAATGCCCCGCTTGCCAGCGCAATTGCGGTGATCAATGACTTTATGCCAAACATAAAAACGTCGGTAAATGAAAAATCTCTGTATACCGTAAGCAAACTGGTGGAAACATTTTCGGGAGTACGCATCCCGACAAATAAACCTGTTGTGGGTGAAAATGTATTTACACAAACTGCCGGCATTCATGCAGATGGCGACAAAAAAAATAAATTATATTTTAATGAACTGATGCCTGAACGTTTTGGAAGGCAGCGTATTTATGCACTCGGAAAAACAAGCGGTAAGGCGAATATCGAAAATAACCTGCAGCAGCTCGGCATAGAGCTAAACGACACAGATCTCAAAAAAGTAACGGAACGTATAATAGAACTCGGCGACAAAAAAGAAATGCTTACACAGGCAGATCTTCCATACATCATCTCAGATATTCTGAATAGCAACAAGGCCGACGAAAAGGTGATCATAGAAAATTATGTGCTCACACATTCAAAAGATCTGAATCCATCAGTAACATTAAGGATTGCGATAGAAAATGAAATGTTTGAAGAACATTCACAGGGCGACGGACAGTATGATGCATTCATGAATGCTTTGAAAAAAATATATAAGAAAAGGAAGCAGGAGCTTCCTGCCTTATCTGATTACAGCGTTCGCATACCCCCCGGAGGAAAAAGTGATGCGTTGTGCGAAACGATCATTACCTGGAAATACAATAACAAGGAATTCAAAACAAGAGGTCTCGACAGCGACCAGACCGTTTCAGCCATCAAGGCAACTCAGAAAATGCTCAACTTAATTTAATCAAATGGCAACAAAGAATATTCTCATCGTACCCGGCGATGGTATCGGACAGGAAGTAACCGCTGAAGGGAAAAAGGTGCTGGACAGGATAGCTCAAAAATTCGGGAACACATTCAATTATGATGAGGCGCTGATAGGTCATGTGGCCATTGAAGCAACCGGCAATCCATTGCCTGACGAAACGCTTGCCAAGATGCGTGCATCGGATGCAGTATTGTTTGGCGCAGTAGGTCATCCTAAATATGACAACGACCCTACGGCTAAAGTAAGGCCCGAACAGGGCTTGCTGAGAATGAGAAAAGAGCTTGGCTTATATGCAAACCTGCGACCCATAAAACTATTTGACGAACTGCTTGATGCATCCAGTATAAAACCGGAAATATTAAGAGGTGCCGATATTTTATTTTTCCGTGAACTGACAGGTGACATATATTTTGGTGAGAAAGGAAGAAAGAATAACGGTGACACTGCATTTGACAATGCTGAATATAGCAGGTTTGAAGTAGAGCGGATTGCCAGGAAAGCATTCGATGCTGCAAGAACAAGAAGAAAAAAAGTTTGTTCTGTTGATAAAGCAAATGTTCTCGAAACATCAAGGTTGTGGAGAGAAGTGGTACAGAAAGTAGCTTCAGAGTATCCGGACATTGAGGTTGATTATCAGTTTGTAGATGCTACTGCAATGATGCTGATAAAAGATCCGCGCCGCTTTGACGTGGTGGTAACAGGTAATCTTTTCGGCGATATTTTAACTGATGAAGCATCACAGATAGCAGGTTCGATGGGTATGCTTGCTTCGGCTTCCATAGGTGATGGCACAGGCGTATACGAACCTATTCACGGGTCAGCTCACGATATTACTGGAAAAGGTATCGCTAATCCTCTCGCTTCAATTCTCTCAGCTGCATTACTGCTCGATATTTCATTTGGAATGAAGAAAGAATCAGATGCGGTGATCGCTGCAGTCGACAAAGTTTTGAAAGAAGGTTTCAGGACCAGGGACATTGCAAACGCAAACACTCCTAAAGATAAAATTCTCAATACTTCAGCCATGGGCGAAGCAGTACTGAGATTTCTTTAAGATCTAAAACAAAAAATCATGATCACCCTTCAATTAAATGAAGAGTGATCATTATCTAAAACCGCACTAAACAATAAATCCATCAACAATAGCCAGAACCTGTTCTGCTGTTAACGGTTCATCAAAAGCTTCAGATGCTGAATCAGCAGAAATGGTAAATCCATTGATATTGGTGATCTGGATGGTAGCCTGTACTGTATTTTCTTCACCATTATAGCTTGGCTGTACCAGGTTACTATCGATGCCGCTCATGTTACCCGTAATCCAGGGTTGCAGGCTCGCTGCTCCTGATCCCAATTGCTGACGCAGGTAACGGATATGCGCAGCATGTCTTGCTTCAACTGAGTGTATCTGTAGTGCCGCGGTAAGCACATCGCCGGCGCCTTTCAGCTCAGCTGCTCTTCCTTTGTATGCTCTTACACCAGTGTCTTCAAAAGTTTGTGCTACTGCAAGAAACAATCCCAGATTAGTGAATGCATCCTTGAAAGGACCATCGCCTGACCCGTTTCCACCTGAAAAATCAAATGTAGGTTTATCAACAGGAGTTCCTCCCGCTGCAGTGATGGCAGTCTTCAGGAAATTAACGTGCGCTGTTTCATGCTTTGAAATGGTTTGTATCGACATCGCAGTATCTCCGGTAAGCAGGCCTGGTGCCAGTAAAGACTGAACATAAAATTCTGATTCGAGATATTCCAGTGTAAGGGCATAATTAAGCACATCAAAAACATCCTGTACTCCTGTTGTGCCTGCATATGCTTTTTTGAAAAGTGAGCCGAATGCGATAGGAACCGCTGCGAGAGCCACTTTACCTGAAAAGCTGGTAAAACTCTTTAAAGCTGCACGGCGTGAGTCTAAACGATCATAAACTTCGCCATCAACTTTTTCAATTTCATTTATTATATGATTAATATTCATTGCGTGTCGTTTTAATAGGTGGGTAAATTGTTGGCGTTAATAGATGTTTTAATGTATGGTTTTGCAATAACCAGTACTTCTGAAGGTTTTCTCGTAAGGTCAAGACCATTCATGTCAATTACTGTATCGTCGGCAAAGCTGCCCATCATGATGAGATCACGGATAAGTGCAGCGTGCCTCGCTTCTACTGATACAATCTTTCCGGCAAGCGTCAGGTAATCGGCTGTTTCAATTAGGCGACCGGCACCATTGTATGCTGAAACACCCAGATCCTCAAATGCCTTCGCGGTTCCCAGAACACTGTCTCGTGAACCGAAATCAATTGAAGAGAAATCTACTTCCAGGTTCATAATGGCTTTATCGCCAAGAGCTGTTTTGAAAAATTCCCTGTGAGCAATTTCATGATCACGTATGTCTGTAAGTAAAGTGAGCTCTTGTGATGATATTCCAGTATACTGTGACATGATCACCTGAGTATAGAAAGCTGCTTCAAGCTGTTCCAGCGCATAAGCGTAATTTAAAATGCCAATGTCGCCAGAGCCGAGATCGACTCCGTCAAGCGTTCCATTGGAGACTACTTCATCTTTTTTACAGCCTGCAGCGAGCACCACAAGACCAGAAGCCGCGCCCGCAAAGCCTAGAAAATTGCGGCGCGAAAAATTGTTTTTCGGCATGTTGATTACTTTTAAGTTTAATTAATTGATTTATACACGCAGGGATGTTACGTGGTATTACAATTACGTGTCAACGTTAAAATCAGATTTATTTTTAAAAAAGATTTTACAAAACGAAAACCATGTTTAACGTGTAGCCGTAATTAATTGTAATATGTTGAACAGTTAATGACAGGAATGCGCACCTTTATTTATATTTTTTTAATCGTTCCGGCTTTCTCAATGTGCAGAAAAAAAACAGATGCACCTGTATCAGTGAATGTGCCGGTAATTACCAATTCGTATTTACTTATTGCCGATACACAACAGGTCACTGAAGCTTTCAGAGGCTATTATATTGGTTTGCCTTACGGTTACTTTTCTACGTCCACAAAATATCCGTTGCTGGTATTTCTGCACGGCCTTGGACAAAGAGGTGATGGAAAGGAACAACTTCAATACCTTCTTACCGACGGAATTGGAAAGGTTATCAAAGACAACAGAATGCCTGTTTCCTTTACTGTGAATGGCAAATCATTTTCATTTATTGTTGTTTCACCGCAATATGACCAGCAACCCGGTGTTGAAGAAGTAATTCAGCTGATTGATACGATTGCAGCAAAATACCGTATAACGAGCACCCGGGTATATATTTCAGGACTAAGTTTGGGTGCACGGATTGCCACTTCAGTAGCGGCACAGTTTCCCCGCACATTTGCAGCTATGGTGCCAATAGCCGGTGTGGCTACGAATGAAGGAATGAAAGAACGATGCAAAAGTATTGCTGAAGCGAATCTTCCTGTTTGGGAGCTGCATAATGCAGATGATCCAATGGCTGATGTTGAAGATGCCAGGCGGTTTATCAATTATTTATCTGACTACTCTCCTGTCGTTCCACCCCGATTTACCATTTTTGATAAGTACGGACATGATGCATGGACCACCGCCCTCGATACTGCTTACCGTGAAGAAGGCAGGAATATTTATGAATGGATGCTGCAGTATTCTCGTTAAGACCTGTGATTTCCCTGCCTACATTTTATAACCATGCATGTACAACGGCACAATAAAAGTGTGTATATTTTGCTATAACATTTTTCACCCTTGGTAAAATCACGCTGGCACCGGCTGATACCCGTTGTATTCATTACTTACAGCCTTGCTTATCTCGACCGGGCTAACTTTGCTTTCGGTGTTGCCGGCGGTATGACTGAGGACCTTCACATTACTCCTGCCACATCAACATTATTAGGTTCACTTTTCTTTCTTGGTTATTTCTTTTTTCAAATACCCGGTGCACATTATGCCGCAAAAAAAAGTGCAAAGAAACTTGTATTCTGGTCACTCATTCTATGGGGTACACTGGCAACTATAACAGGTATCATCCGCGACGTCAGGTGGCTCATTGTTATCAGGTTTATGCTGGGTGTGGTTGAGAGTGCAGTGATGCCGGCAATGCTCATCTTTTTAAGCAGGTGGTTTACGAGGAAAGAACGTTCAAAAGCTAATGCTTTTCTTATACTTGGCAACCCCGCTACTATATTGTGGATGTCTATTGTGTCAGGTTACCTGTTGAATTCTTTTGGCTGGAGATGGATGTTTATTATCGAAGGCCTGCCGGCTATTGTGTGGGCCTTTGTGTGGTGGCAGATTGCAGAGGACGATCCATCGAAAGTGAACTGGCTGAAAGTATCCGAAAAAATATCACTGAAAGAGCAGATAGCTGCAGAACAGCAGCATATTGCACCAGTCAAAAATTATAAGGCATTGTTCCGGTCAAAAACTGTTATTCTTCTATCATTACAATACTTTTTATGGAGCATCGGTGTATATGGATTTGTAATGTGGCTGCCCTCAATAATCAAATCAGCTCCCGCGATAGGCATTATTGAAACAGGCTGGTTGTCATCCATACCCTATCTTTTTGCAGTGATAGCCATGTTGCTTGCTTCTTATTTTTCTGATAAAGCCGGGAACAGGAAAGTGTTTGTGTGGCCAATGCTGATGTTAGGTGCACTTGCTTTTTACGGATCTTACATTTTCGGTGCCGAACATTTTTGGTTGTCGTTTGTGCTGTTGGTGTTTGCCGGAGCAATGATGTATGCGCCATACGGACCTTTTTTCGCGATCATTCCCGAAATTCTTCCGCAAAACGTTGCAGGAGTCGCCATGGCAATAATCAATAGTTTTGGCGCTCTTGGATCTTTTTCAGGAGCCTATATTGTCGGCAGACTTAATACCGACACAGGCAGATACAGTGCTTCTTATTTATTTATGGCAGCAGCACTCATGCTGTCATCGCTGATAACTCTTGCAGCAGTCAGGAAGAAGATATAGACCGGATTTCGCTAATGAGTTATAAATTGTATTCAAGTAACCAACCTCACCGCTTGTGATGAACCAACGTTATTATTCGCTCGATGTGTTCCGGGGAGTCACCGTAGCTTTTATGATTCTCGTAAATAACCCTGGAAGCTGGAAACACCTGTACTCACCTCTTGAACATGCTAAATGGCATGGTCTTACACCAACAGATCTGGTGTTTCCTTTTTTTCTTTTTGCTGTAGGCAATGCAATGGCTTTTGTAATGCCACGATTGCAGCAAGCGGGTGATAAAGTGTTCTGGAAAAAAGTACTCACACGTACACTGCTCATCTACGCCATCGCTATTTTTCTTAACTGGTTTCCTTTTGTGCTATGGCAGAATAATGAGCTTGTGTTGAAAGGATGGACATGGACGCGCGACAATGGCGAACTTGCCGGTATACGCATACCAGGCGTTTTACCACGCATAGCGCTTTGTTATTTTTTTGCATCACTGATCATTTATTATTCGAAACCCAGAGGCGCTTTGTATATAGGAATTACTATGCTGCTATTGTACTGGATACTTTGTATTGCAGGCAACCCTTCTGATCCATACAGTCTTTCAGGATGGTTCGGCACTGCGGTTGACATAAAACTGATGGGCGCTGCGCACATTTATCATGGTGAGGGAGTTGCGTTTGATCCCGAAGGCCTGATGAGCACACTGCCTGCAATTGTACAGGTTATTATCGGCTTTTTAGTAGGCGACTATCTGCGAAGAAAAGGCAACGACTCACTCTACCAGACGCTTACCACACTTTTTGTTTCAGCAGTTGTATTATTATTCTTCGCATACTGGTGGGATCTTTCTTTTCCCATCAATAAAAAAATATGGACAAGTTCTTTTGTTATTGTTACTTCAGGCCTGGCTATTTTGCTCCTCAGTACCTTTGTATATTTTATCGAAATAAAAAATTTCCGCGGTGCCTGGAGCAGCTTTTTTGAAGTATTCGGCAAAAATGCGTTGTTCATTTATGCACTTAGCGGACTTATTCCAAAACTACTGGTGATGATACATTTTTCAGATACCAATCCATGGTCGTGGTTTTATGATAATGTAACCTCGCGCTTTCCGGGCCGTCCTGAAAACGGATCATTGCTTTTTGCCATCAGCTTTGTTCTGCTGCTGTGGCTGATCGCTTTCTGGATGAATAAAAAGAAGATTTACATTAAAGTTTAATATCATTTTTTTATGAAAGTGCAGTTATTTTTATTTTGTATCTGCATCTCGTTTTATCATGCAGAATGTCAGCGTTTTTCGCGCGACTACGAAATTAATCTGCTTACCAACCAGGTTGGTTATCCTCCTTCGTCTGATAAAACATGCCTTCTTTTCACCTCTTCCAATACACCTTTTGAAGTAATTGATGTTACATCGGGTAAAACAGCTTTCACCGGAACAATGCTTGCCGCTAAAGGTGATTTCGGAACATATGCCATCGGTGATTTCAGCAAACTGATAACAGAAGGCCATTATTATATTAGGGCTGATACCATTCGTTCATTTCCTTTCAGCATCTCAAAAGATGTTTACCAGCCGCAGATGAATGATGTGGTAAATTATTTTTCAAAACAACGGTGCGGAGCAAGCACCACAGGATACCTCACTCCCTGCCATACCGATGACGGCCTGCGTTACGACAATGGCAAGCACCAGGATGTTACCGGTGGATGGCACGACGCGAGTGATCTCAGAAAATGGGTAAGCGCTACTATCTATGGCGTTATCGGACTCGCGCGCGCATACAATCTTCAACGCCAAAAATATAAAAAACGCATACTCGATGAAATTAAATGGGGTAACCAGTATTTTTTAAAGATGCAGGAACCCGCGGGTTATGTAATGGACTTTGTGGGTGGTGATCTTGAAAAACATTCTGATAACAACAGGTGGACCGACAATAAAACCGGCACTAACGGAACTGCCATAAAACTGATTAAACCTAATGCGGGCGCTTCACAATCTCTTATGCTTACATCCAAAGAGCATGATGACAGGATCATACAAACACAGGCCGTTGAAATGTCTGCACAGTATAATTTTATCACCTCACAGGCAATGGTTGCACATATTACTGCAGAAGCTGACCCGGTT
>DATLDR010000062.1:0-3049 GCA_035525775.1 Flavitalea sp. | reverse complement strand
GGGAACTTGTATTGGCTGTTACTATGAACTATGAACCATGAACTATGAACTTTATTGGCTGTTTACTGCCAACTGACAACCGGCTGTTAACTGATGACCGTTTTAGCTTTTTTTTCCCGAAACTCTCTTCGCAATCTTATTAAGTGCAGATAATAGTTTGAAGTTTGAGGTTTGAGGTTTTAGGAAACCACAGGCTGTTTGTTTTGAATTTTTACTTTTGACTTTTGACTTTCTCCCATTCAGCTCTTCTTCCCTGAAACCCTCTTCGCAATCTTATTAATTACCGGCCGGGAAAAAGATTTTACCTCTGAATCATCTCCCATCAAAATTGCAAAGGGATGAAAGGCTTCGATTTCTTCGAAAGTAACCTTCATGATCGCCAGGATCGGGACAGCCATGAATGTGCCCGGTATGCCCCAGATCGCACTTCCTGTGATCACACCAACAATCGTTGTCAGCGCGTTCAGCTTTACTTTGGAACCCACAATCTTAGTCATCAGTATATTGCTGTCAAGCATGTGAATGATGATAAGTGAAACCACAACCCATACCACGGTACTTGGCGTATTGGTAGTAAGTGTAATGAGTGCGCTCAATACGCAGGCAAGAAAAATGCCCAGGTAAGGAATAATGTTCAGGATGGCCCCGATCACACCAAGCAGCAGGGCATATTTTACACCGAGGAAAAACAAAACTCCGCAATAGGCAACAGCAACAATGATCATTTCGATTAACAGGCCAACGATATAACTTTTCGTAACAAAGCGGATCTTGGAAAAAATCACATTGATCTTTTCTGTATACTTTTCATCAAAAAGTTTAATAAAAAAAAGCAGTATTAATCCGCGGTATAACAGTAGCAGGAAGGTGATGATAAATATAATAATACCAATAAAAAACAGGTTCGTTACGGTGGTAAATGTCTGGTTTACGATTGAAGATGTGGAAGGCAATACTTTGTCCGTTGAATTGGCTACGATCTTATGCACTTCCTGCCGGCTTACATCAAACTTATCATGGATCCATATTTCCAGTTGATGTATGGATTCATCAATATTGTCCATCATCAGCGGCAGGTCGCTGCGAAAAGAAGCAATTGAATTTGAAATAAAATAAAATACGATCACGAATACCAGCAGCGCGAGCAGGAGACAGATGAGCGCTGCTATGGCTCTTGAACATCCCTGGCGCTCAAAAAAAGCGCAGGGTGAAATGAGCAGCAAAGCAATAAATGCAGAAAAAGCAAGTGGCTTTAAAATTTCCTGTCCTACATACAATATGGCAATCACCATAATCAGACAAAGAAGAGGATTCACTAACTTGGCAAAGACTATTGATGTTGATGGTGACCGACATATACCCATAGTTAAAAGTAGCTAAAACCTCAAAACGTTTTTATTATTTTGTTGACATGAAAGTTGCGGGCCTAATTTTTCTCTTGCTGAATTCTTTATGCTCCGCTGCGCAGTCCGACCATTCGGTTCTTTCATTGTTGGGTAAGCAAACCGAAGCAATGCTTCTGGATGACAGCAGCTATGCATACGCGCTTCCCTATAAAAAAGGAAAATCATATTTACTGGTCCAGGCTTACCAGTCGCATTTTTCACACAAAGGAGAGATTGCGCTTGATTTTAAAATGCACAAAGGCTCGAAAATCTGTGCGGCAAGATCCGGCAGGGTAGTGGAAGTGAAACAGGATTCTGACCGGGGTGGATTGAAACAAAAATATTTGAATGATGGCAACCACGTCATCATTCTGCACAATGATGGCACTTATGGAAACTACTGGCACCTTCTACTTAATGGAGCAAGGGTGCATGTGGGTGATTCCGTAAACCGCGGTGATGTGATTGCCCTCAGTGGAAATACGGGTTACACAGCCTTTTCGCATCTTCACTTTGAAGTAACCGCCACTTTTACCCCGGGACATAATCAACTGCCTACAAGGTTTGTTACACGCAAAGGCATCCGCTTCCTAAGGCCGCTGCACTGGTACAAATCCATCTGATTCATTTTACCCATAGGTTTGCACCATGCACGAATTCTGGCAGCAGTTCATGGTAGGAATGAGAGAAACCACACCGCCTGAATACATCGCCGTGTTTGCAGGCATAGCCAGCGTTTGGTTATCGCGCCAGGAGAATATTCTCCTCTATCCGGTTGGCCTGATCAATACGGTGATCTATATCTATCTCAGTGTGGACCGCCATTTGTTTGGAGAAGCAAGCGTGAACCTGTATTACACCATTGTAAGCATTTACGGATGGATCATCTGGTCAAGGAAAAATGAACGGCATCAGCCTGTATTGAGGATCACCATGAGCAATAGAAAGGAATGGATACAGCAGCTCCTGTTTTTTTCAGTTTTCTATATTGCCATTTTTTGCGCGCTCACCTACCTGCAAAAAGCTTTTGATGTAACTACCATTCCTGTTATGGATGCGTTTGCATCTGCTACGGCGTATACGGGCATGTGGCTGATGGCCCGGAAAAAAGTGGAAAGCTGGTACTGGTGGATTGCCACGAACGTAGCTTCTATTCCTTTGTACTTTATTAAAGGATTGTCATTTACCAGTGTGTATTATTTTATTCTCCTCCTTCTCGCGATCTTTGGCCTTAAGGAATGGAAGAAAAAATCATTAGAAAACCGCGCGTGAAAAAGATCGTGATCATAGGACCTGAGTCTACTGGTAAAAGCACTTTGTGCGCGCAACTTGCTGAGCATTATAAAACCTGCTGGTGCCCCGAATTTGCAAGAGAATACCTGAAAGAAAAAAATGGTGCTTATGATTACGCGGATCTTTTAAACATCGCGCATGGCCAGCTGAAGCTCGAAGACGACATGCTTGCCAGTGCACAGAATGGATATTATTTTTTAGATACTGACCTCTACGTAATGAAGGTTTGGTGCGAGGTTGCATTTGAAAATTGCTATACATGGATCCTGAAACAAATTGCGCTCAGGAAGTACGATTTTTATTTTTTGTGCGATGTGGACCTGCCCTGGGTAAAAGATGAATTGCGTGAATATCCTGATCCCCTGTTTCGG
>DATLDR010000033.1:0-15699 GCA_035525775.1 Flavitalea sp. | reverse complement strand
GTTGCGTACGTGTTCCGCACCCGTTTGCCGGTCGCCAGCAACTGTATTGCTACAGTCCTGCTGCCCCTCGACTTGCATGTATTAAGCCTGCCGCTAGCGTTCATCCTGAGCCAGGATCAAACTCTCCATTGTAAAAGAGTTATGACCTTAGCGTTAAAAATTCTCTCGGAAATTCTAACGGTTCTTGTCTTTAATATTAATGTCGCTAAAACTTACCCCCGATATCTTATATATCAGAGTGCTGTTGCTTCCAAACTTTCAAAGATCTTTCGGCATTACTGCCTCCCGATTTTTTTCGACCGGGGTGCAAAGGTAAGTGGCCTTTTTATTTCAGCAAAATTTTTCTTGATTTTGTGAAGAGAAATTTTCGCGTGTTTTTGAAGAACTTTCCGCTATTTTTTCAAGCGGGTTGCAAAGATAATCACACATCACTTTGTAACAAAACTTTTCTTTCACTCTTCACTCTTTTTAACATCACGTTTCTAAGAACTCTACCGTTTTTCTCAAACGGGATGCAAATATAGTATCACATACTTTACTGCCAAACATTTTCTTTACTATCCTCTTCCATCATCACCTCAAACTCACGCTACACCCACATTTCAGCAGTCACATATTTTTTTTCATAAACCAAAATATCCTTCTCCATATTCCACCCCTTCCAAACATAATCCATGTCCCGGCACCGAAAAATCAACACTACACTGCTCCTTTTTTTCTATGATCTCCCTGAATCGCCCAACCGAAATTCTTCCACGACCCGCCAGCAGCATCGTTCCTACCAACCCACGTACCATCCCACGCAAAAATCTGTTCGCCTTCACACGATATATTTTAACCTCCCCCTCCTCCACCCACTCGCTTTCCATGATCCTGCATGCATACGTCTTCACCTGCGTGTTCCTTTTTGAAAATGCCTCGAACTCCGCATACTCTTTCACCACCTCCGCCACTTCCTTCATTACCCCCATATCCAGCGTATAAGGATAATAATATGCCCTGTCTGCTATAAAAGGATTCTTTCTCCTGTATATAGTGTAACCATACCTCCTTGCCACAGCATCAAAACGGCAGTGCGCCTCAGGCCTCATCTTCCTCAGACTCCTGATAGCAATATCCCCCGGAAGCAAAGCATTCAGATTATACACCTTGGCCCCGCCTATTTCTCCGTCTATTTCAAAATGAAAGTAATTCTGCAACGCATGCACTCCTGTATCCGTTCTTGATGATCCTGTGAGCATAATCTTCTGCCTGAAATATATTTCCAGTGCCTTCTCCATCTCTTCCTGCACCGTCAAAGCATTCTGCTGCACCTGAAAGCCGGCATATGCCGTACCCTTATAGCTCACTTCAATAAAATAACGGCTCATAACCTGCGTGGGATAATGATCCTGATCGTGTCGTTAACAGCCCCGGTTCTGTCGACATATATCATCATCCTCCCCTCAGCAATGTTCTCAGTCCGCAACCTTATGATATCACGTTTATCCCTAACCGAAGAATCCGGCTGAATATCAACAACTGAATTACTGTCTGCCACAACAATAACAGGCACCGGCTTTTTAACTTGTGATTTTTCCGCGGCAGCAATAACAGGCACCGTCTTTTTAACCTTAGAACTATCCGCTAACGCTACCCCTGCAGCAGAATCAGCCTTGTTTTTCGCAAAAATAGTATCCGTATTCAACGTATCCGCGGCTGAAGTATACAATACCGCCGAATCATCTACAACTCCTGCCATCATCACCGAATATTCATCCGTCTTTCTGATCGTCTGCCCGTCCGAAAGCGTCGTTGCCAACGGGTTGATCAATTCAAGCGTCTGCAGATCAAATAATTGCCTTTTTCCATTATTGTTTCTTAATTCATAACCATGGTCCTTACTTTTCATGCTTATTGTAAACAACTCCTCGCCCCTTGTCTTGGGCAGGCCTACATATAGGTTATATACGGAATCTTTCAGCTTCGAAAGAATAAGGTGCCCTTCTGCAGAAGAACTATGACTTTCTTCTCCCATCCTTACATAAAAAGGCCGGTGCGACGGTTCCTGTATAAATATGTAAAAATCCTGCTGAGCCATCACACCTGTACCCACCATTAAAACAATAAGGCTCAAATAAATCCGCTTCATGAACACATTGATTATTGATCCGCCAAATTTACTCATTTGGAGCACTATTACGCCACTTATACTTTTTTAAGATCGTCTATTATCTGTCAAACATATATTTGCGCACTAATTTAAACTCATGAAGCATTTGATCTTACTTACACTGGTGTTCACTTTCATCTTTGCAGCATCGGCTCAGGAAGCAGCAGATACAAGCTGGAGAAAAATGTACCGCGAAACATCGCCACAGGTGAACGACCTGGTGCATACAAAAATTGATATCCGGTTCGATTACAATAAATCGTACGCCTATGGAAAAGCATGGCTGACACTCAAGCCACATTTTTATTCAACCGATTCATTGAAACTCGATGCAAAAGGTATGGACATTAAAAACGTTTCTATTGTTAAAGGATCATCTAACCAGCCATTAAAGTATGATTATGATGGCATGGAACTCAGGATCAATCTTGATAAATCTTATTCAAGGAACGACAAATACACCGTGTTTGTGAACTACGTTTCAAAGCCTAACGAATTCAAAGCCAAAGGTAGCGCTGCCATCACTGATGCAAAGGGACTTTATTTTATCAATCCGAAAGGAGAGGAAAAAGACAAGCCTACTCAAATCTGGACGCAGGGTGAAACTGAAGGCACTTCCGTATGGGTACCTATCATTGATAAGCCTAACCAGAAAACAACAGATGAGATCGCCATGACGGTACCTGCAAAATATGTGACCCTTTCTAATGGAAAACTAACCGCTCAAAAGAAAAATGCAGATGGCACAAGAACAGATACATGGAAAATGGAACTGCCACATGCACCTTATCTTTTTTTCATGGGTGTCGGCGATTATGCAGTTATAAAAGATGAATACAGGGGAAAAGAAGTAAGCTACTATGTTGAAAAAGAATATGCGCCGGTGGCCAGGAAAATATTTGGAAACACTCCCGAAATGATAAGCTTTTTTTCAAAAGCACTTGAAATAGATTATCCCTGGGTCAAGTATTCACAGATCGTTGGACGTGATTATGTAAGCGGAGCAATGGAAAATACTACTGCAACACTTCATCAGGAATCAGCGCAACAGGATGCACGTGAACTTAAAGATGGTAATATCTGGGAAAACACCATTGCACATGAATTATTTCACCAATGGTTTGGTGATTATGTAACAAGTGAAAGCTGGAGCAACCTTACTCTCAATGAATCATTTGCAAATTACAGCGAATACCTGTGGCAGGAATATAAATTCGGAAAAGAAGCAGCTGATGAGCACAATTTCGGAGAGATGAACGGCTACGTGCAAAGCCAAAGCGACAAAAAAGATCTTGTACGCTTCTTCTATGATGATAAAGAATCAATGTTCGATGCAGTAAGTTATAATAAAGGCGGTAGAATACTTCATATGCTAAGGAACTATGTAGGCGATAGTGCATTCTTCAAATCATTGAATACTTATCTCACCGAAAATAAATTCGGAACGGGTGAAGCACACCAGCTCAGAATCGCATTTGAAAAAACGACTGGGTTAGACCTCAACTGGTTCTGGAACCAATGGTATTTTGGAAGCGGTCATCCAAAACTTAACATCAACTATGTTTACGATAATGCGTCAAAAAATGTAAAAGTGATCGTCGAACAAACACAGGGTAATAAAATATTCAGGCTGCCCGTTGCAATTGATATGTATAATGGCACTAATAAAGTGAGACATAAAGTATGGCTCAGCAATAAAATCGATACCCTCACATTCGCCTATTCTTCAAAACCTGATCTTGTAAATGTTGATGCGGATAAAATGCTGCTTGCAGAAAAGAAAGACAATAAAACGCTCGATAATTTCATTCATCAGTATAAATATGCAGGCTTGTATCTCGACAAAAAAGAAGCGATAGATTTTGCTGCACAATCAAAAGATCCAAAGGCACTGGCCTTATTGAAAGCTGCACTGAATGACAAATATTACGGAATCAGGGGATATGCACTGAACAAACTGGACCTGAAAGATGTAAACATTGCAACGGAATTCGAATCGGATATTGCAAGGATTGCGGAAAATGAAACAAGACCTAAGGTAAAGGCTGCGGCAATAGGAATTCTTGGAATGTATGGCGATGACAAGTATAAAACACTCTTCACAAAAAATCTGAACGATTCTTCATATTCCGTTTCCGGAGAAGCACTTGAAGCTTTGATGGGCATCGACAGCACTGTAGCTTTGCATGAAGCGAAAACCATTTCAAAACAAAAAGTAAAAGGACAACTGCTTGAATCCGTTACAGCTATCCTTATGAATTCAGGCGATGAGTCTGCATTCGATGCAATCGCGGAAACTTTTGAAAAAATGCCTGTATCACAAAGCAAGTTCAATCTTATTCATCCACTAAGCGATTTTATTTCTAAGATCAAAGGCACAGAAAAAGTGAAAAGAGGTGTTGATCTTATTGTCAAATTCAGGGATGCGTTACCATCCTCATATGGTATTGCCCCTTATATCAACAATATCCTGAATGGAATAGCGTCCGTAAAACAAAAATCAACTGAACCAGCATTAAAAGAACAGGTCGCATACATCAAACAGAAGATTCTAAATAATTAAATTTATTGTGATGGTCATTAAGAACAAACCCCGCCAAAAGCGGGGTTCATCGAATAACTTTAAATTCACATTACCAGTTACCAGTTACCAGTTACTAGTTACCAGCTGCCACTTGCGCCTCCTCCACCAGAACTTCCTCCGCCAAATCCGCCAAAGCCGCCTCCACCACCAAATCCGCCTCCACCTGACCAGCCTCCACCCGTTGGAAAAAACATGGGACTAAAACCTCTTCTGCTCATAAATCCGCCACCTCCTCCCCTGTTTCTTCTGCTCATGAATATAATAAGTATGATGATGGCTATGAACATGCCGACTGGTATCTTTCCGCTTTTACTTCGGCCGCGATAGTTTGCAGGCGCTTTATATTCACCTGCAGCCGCTGCCATAATCGAATTGGTTGCTTTGTCGAGACCATTATAATAATCTCCACTCCTGAAGGACGGAACAATGTCATTCGCGATAATGGTATTAGCGATGATGTCGGGAACTGCGCCTTCCAGTCCATAGCCGGTTTCAATTCTTATTTTATGATCATCGATCGCTGCAAGAATTAATATACCGTTATTCGTGTTTTTATTTCCAATTCCCCAGCTACGGTAAAGCTTATTTGAATATTCTTCAATTGGGTAATCATTCAGTGTTTTTATCAAAACAACCGCTATCTGACTGGATGTGCTGTCATCGTATGCAACAAGTTTTCTTTCAAGTGTATTTATTTGGTCCGCTGAAAGTGCTCCGGCAAGATCATTTACGAGTCGCGGAGGCTGTGGCTTTGCGGGAATATCCTGTGCTATTGTAAACAGTGGCACCAACAGAAGCAACCATGTAATACCTTTTATCTTTCTTTTCATCATCATTTGCCGAAAACTATATCGTCAGGAAGTTCATTTTTATCCGTATTCGGATCATATGGAAAATATGAATGTAATGCCTGGCCGGTATCATTGATTACATGCAATATTGCTTCGAGATAATGGTTTTCACGAAAATGCCTTGACATCATGTTCACCTGGTTCTGCCAGAACTGATTACCAAGTTTTTCATGTATGCCGATATCAGCAAAAATCGCAAACTGGTGATCCCTAACTGCTACATACAGTAAAACAGAATTGCGAAAAGCGGTGTGATCCATTTTAAGGTTCCAGAATATTTCAGAAGCCCTGTCGAGAGGGTCAACAAAACGGCATCTGCTTTCAATAAATACCCGTAATTCTCCGCTCGTTTGCTGTTCTGCTTTACGGATAGCTTCAACTATACGGGTGCTTTCCTCAGCCGTGAAAAGACCTTTTGACTTAAATGAAGGGATTAGCCTCATCGCGCGCTGTCGGTATTAAAATTTACTGTTGGTGCATTCTGTGCTCCGGGATCTGCCTGAAATGGCTGACGTGTTGGAAATCCTAACATTCCTGCATATATAACATTAGGAAACCTGCGTACAGTCTGGTTATAATCCTGCACGGCAGTATTGAAATCATTTCTTGAAACTTTAATCCTGTTTTCAGTGCCTTCAAGTTGCGCCTGAAGATTGAGGAAGTTCTGGTTAGCCTTCAGATCAGGATATCTTTCTACAGTAACGAGTAACCGGCTAAGAGCTCCTGACAATTCACCCTGTGCCTGTTGGAAACGCTGGAGGTTTTCAGGTGTAAGGTCACCCGGATTAATGGTTGTTTGTGTGGCTTTGGCGCGTGCTTCAATCACTTTTGTAAGTGTAGTCTGCTCAAAATTGGCTGCCCCCTTAACGGTATTTACCAGGTTGGGTATAAGATCCGCACGCCGCTGGTAATCACTCTGAACATTTGCCCATTTAGCTTTCACATTTTCGTCCTGTCCCACCATTGAATTGTATTGTCCACACCCGCATCCGCCAAGAAGAAGAATGGCACCAACAATAACTATCAGTATAAGATTACGTGATTTCATGATTTTTAATATTTTAATGAATAAAATTAAAGGATTTGCAGGTGAGAAGATTAAGTTTTCTGCCCAGTATCTTCGGGAAAATTGTAGGGACGGTATAAATAATACGACTTAAACTATTTCTTAATCGCAGCAATTCCGGGCAACACTTTTCCTTCAAAAAATTCAAGCATTGCACCACCACCCGTAGACACGTAACTTACCTTATCAGCAAAACCAAACTGGTTGATCGCCGAAACTGAATCCCCTCCTCCTATCAGCGAGAACGCACCTTTCTTTGTTGCTTCTGCAATCGCCACAGCAACAGCCTTTGTGCCGGCTTGAAATTTCTCCATTTCAAAAACACCCATCGGACCATTCCATAAAATTGTTTTTGACTGAAGAATAACTTCACGGAATTCTTTTATAGCTTTCTGGCCGATATCAAGACCCATCCAGCCATCTGGAATGGCATTATTATCCGCTTCTTTTGTATTAGCATTCGCATCAAACTTATCCGCAACAATGCTGTCGGCAGGCAAATGAATGTGAACGTTTTTCGCTTTTGCCTTTTCGAGCAGTTCCTTAGCTGTTTGCAACCTGTCTTCTTCTACCAGTGAATTACCAACTTTACCGCCCTGAGCCTTAAAAAACGTATAAGCCATACCGCCTCCTATAATGATATGGTTGGCTCTTTCGAGAAGGTTTTCTATTAATAATATCTTATCAGAAACTTTTGCGCCGCCCATGATGGCGGTAAATGGTTTTTCTGCATCGCGCAAAACTTTCTCTGCACTTTTCACTTCATTCTCCATGAGAAGGCCGAATACTTTTTTACCGGCATCAAAAAAATCTGCTATCACGGCTGTTGAAGCATGTGCACGATGGGCGGTGCCGAATGCATCATTCACATAAACATTACCGAGTGCTGCAAGCTTCTTTGCAAATTCTTTGTCTCCTTTTTCTTCTTCTTTGTAAAATCTTAGATTTTCGAGCAACAATACTTCACCAGGTTTCAGCGCCTGCGTTTTTTCCGTTGCCTGCAGGCCTATGCAATCATCCGCAAACTTTACTGAAGTACCGTTCAGCAATTCAGAAAGGTGTGGAACAAGATGTTTAAGTGAATATTTGTTGGTTGGACCGTCTTTTGGACGGCCAAGGTGTGACATGAGTATCACACTTCCCCCATCGTTTAAAATCTTGTGGATAGTAGGTATTGCTGCGCGTATTCTGTTATCGTCTGTAATTTCAAATTTATCATTGAGTGGTACGTTGAAGTCAACGCGTATCAATGCTTTTTTCCCAGAAAAATTATAATTGGAAAAATCTGGCATAATGAGAAGTTTGCGTTCAATAAGTGAAAAGTCAAAAGTTAAAAAGCAAAAGTCTTTTAACTTTTAAAATTTAACTTTTAACTTTTAAAATTATTTAGCTAATAATCCGGCAAAATAATGAACTGTTCTTACCAGCTGGCTCACATAGCTCATTTCATTATCGTACCAGCTTACAGTTTTAACAAGCTGATGATTGCCTACGGTCATTACTTTTGTTTGTGTAGCATCGAACAATGAACCGAAACGGCTGCCAATGATGTCGCTGCTTACAATTTCATCTTCAGTGTAACCGAAACTTTCATTGCTTGCTGCTTTCATCGCTGCATTTACTTCTTCAGGAGTCACTTTTTTTGAGAGTATGGTGGTTAGCTCTGTAAGGGAGCCTGTTAATGTAGGAACACGCTGCGCACTGCCGTCGAGCTTGCCTTTCAGTTTGGGGAGCACAAGGCCGATTGCTTTTGCGGCTCCTGTGCTGTTGGGAACAATGTTCTGGGCTGCTGCTCTTGCGCGGCGGAGGTCACCTTTCGGATGTGGCGCATCCTGTGTGTTCTGGTCGTTGGTGTACGCATGAACTGTCAACATGATGCCCGCTTCAATTGAGTAATTGTCATCCAGTACTTTTGCCATTGGAGCAAGGCAGTTTGTTGTACAGGAAGCGCAGCTGATGATAGTTTCTGATCCGTCGAGAATATTATGATTTACATTGAATACAATTGTTTTCAGGTCACCTGTTGCAGGAGCAGATATTACCACTCTTTTTGCGCCGGCTGTAATGTGAGCCTGTGCTTTGTCTTTATCTGTGAAAAAGCCTGTGCATTCCAGCACAACGTCAACTTCATGGCTTTTCCAGGGAATTTCACCAGGATTTTTCTGAGCGTATATTTTTACTTCATCACCATTAACTACTATTGAATTTTCTGTTGATTTAACGTCTACATCAAAGCGACCCTGAGCGCTATCGTACTTGAGGAGGTGAGCGAGTACTTTGGGGCTTGTAAGATCATTTATTGCGACTACATCTATTCCTTCCATCTGGTAGATCTGGCGGTACACCAGGCGGCCAATTCGTCCGAACCCGTTGATAGCAACTTTAACTGTGCTCATAGTAGAGAAATTTGAGTTTAAAAAATTGAGGATGCGAAATTACGATACTCTCAATAAAGTTTTGGAAGAAAATCTGTTGACAGTTATCTTTGCCGTCCCAAATCTGAGCCGCGTTGGTCAATCGGTTAAGACGCATCCCTTTCACGGATGAATGAGGGGTTCGATTCCCCTACGCGGTACAATAAAACAAAAGCTATCTGGATCCAGATAGCTTTTTTGTTTTTTTTATATGCTTTAATCCGTTAAATACTTTAGCGGACTGGCCGGCATTTGTCATAATGATTATTTGCAGCCTGGTACGGGGTAACGGATGACCTGGCGCAGGAAACAACGAATGTTATTAAAAGAAGAAAGAAGGCAACTGATTTCATAGTACGGTATTAGAGATAAAAAACGATGCCTTCACACGTATATTGCGTTGCAGAAAAAAATTTGCCAGGCTTTAACCAACAGCATTCATTTAGTGAAGTTTTTCGTACATAACATATTTAAATATAAAATAAAGCATCAATAAATTTTTTGGTTGAATGAATTGTGCAAAAATTCATTGTTTTTTTCAAAAATATGTTTGGTTTGCACCCTCCACGTATTTTATCTTTGTATCCCCGACCTGATTTGATCATGAAATATTTCGTTCTAATCAGTGTAAGCTACATAACGACCCATTAGCATTTAGGAACTACACAAACGTCTGGATTTACTCACCATTAATAACTACTTGCCATGATTCTAAGTCCTGACATTGACGTTACCGCTATGCGTATTCACTTAAATGAGCTCAAATCAAGATTAGATCAAGCCATACGCGACGGTGAATCCTTCTTCACTATGAAAGAAATACATTTACAGATCAAGGAACTTGAATCCTGCATTAATGTGCTGGAATGGAATGGAACTTCCATTCATCCACGAGGGAAAAATGAGCCTGCTGCAAGATCATACAATGAGAAAAGATACAGGCATATTGAAGAACCACCACCCTTATTGTGATTTTAAATGTTGAGCTAACCGCAGCGTCATTGCAATTATAGTGTATGTTGGATTGGCCGAACCTGCCGTCGGAAAACAGGAAGATCCCGCGATATAAAGGTTATACATTCCATGTACTTTACAGTTTTCATCTACAACGCCTTCTTTGCTGCTTTTATGCATGCGGGTAGTGCCCATGTGGTGCCACCCCCCTGCAAGGTTTTCAGGCCATGAATGATCATATTCATCTTGCAGCCATTCATGCAAACGCACACGTCCCGTACCCGTCATTCCGCATGCTGTACCTATTATTTCAACCAGCTTACGGTAACTCCTTTTTTCAAGTGTGGTAAGCTGCCAGTCGAGCTTCACTCTCGGCACACCTAAAGCATCCGATGTAGTATCAAGTGTTATTCGTGATAACGGATTTGGCGACTGTTCCATCCTGGTGAACAGCATGTATTGTTTTGTTTTGTTGAATTTCTCTTTCAGATATTTCCCGGTTTCATAATATTTTTCTGCATTTTCCCATCCTTTAAGGCTCGCTGAAGGATCTGAAGAACTATCAACGGCACCGGATGATGGTTCTGAAGCCGGCTCATCTTTTTTATCATCTGAAATGATAACAGGATCAAGCGCTGCTGTACCATTTAATATTCCTGATTCCTGTTGTGTTTGTTCTGTCAGTGCCAGCTCGGCTCTTGCTTTAGTATAAAAGAACTGAAGCCTGTACAAATCAAGGGAAGCGGGTTGGGGAAGATAGAGATCTGCGGCATTCATTTCGAGATGTTCCATGAAACGCGTGCCCACAAGATCATGGGTATTGCCTATACCTTTTGAAGCCTGGCGGTTTGAAGCAAGCAGCAGGCGTGCATTCTGTATGGCACAACATGCCAGAATGATTGTTTTAGCCTGCACCCGGTGTTGTTTACCGGCCAGATTTTTTACTGTAAGTTCTTTAACAGCAGCAACGTTTTCATCTGCAATAATTTCAGTAACGTTCGCGTAAGTATACAAGATAATATTAGCAGCATTAACAATTGTTTCCCTGTACTTCTTTCCAAATCGTACCGGGGGACTAAAATACCACATCTTATTCCGCAATACTTTGTTGTCGAAGTTTAGTGAGGTACCCAGTGTGTTGTTATCTGGTAAACCAGTTTGCAGTTCCAGTATTTCCGCTGCTTTATGATAATATTCATCCAGATCCTTTTTTGTTATCGGCCAACCGCTTTCAGGGATCCAATCCCTTTTTTTGAAATCTATTTCATCATATTCGGAACAATAACCTGCCCAATGTCCTGTAGTACCGCCAAAATAATGTAGTCTGGATGATTCAAGAGAATAATAAGGAAGCCCGGCATTTTTACCCTTGTACAGATCCTGCATAGCAGTTTCATAGTTGAAGCCTCCGCCCTCCAGTAATATAACCTTCAGCGGTAGGTTTAAAAACTGCAAGGCCAAAGTTATGCCTGCGGCTCCGGCGCCAACAATGCAGATATCACCTTCAATCAGCGTGTTATTTTCAAGGATGCGGGCATCAATATGCATGATAACTTATGAGTTAAGGTAATATAGTGCAGACTGACGGGCTTCAGTAAGCGATAATATCCATCCATTGATTATTACTATGCTCCCATTGCGAAATTCATTTTGTATGCTTAAATTGACAGCAGAACCTGGATTAACTTTTTGCTGTGCAGATAATAATGCTTCAAGCTTTTCCCTGTTGCCTTCATTTGGGAACTGCTCAACGTACGCTTTTCCTATTTCTTTTATTTTATCTTTTCCTAGTAAAGATTGCAGAAATTGAGGTGGTTCCGAATGGTTTGCCGTACCACATTCAGACAGCGGAAAAGTCAACACTGCTGTACCTGCAAGAGTCAATAAAACAAATTTTCTTCTTTCCATTACTTATGAGCCAAATGTAAATAAAGATGTTTATTAAATTAACCGGCCTCGTTCTCCTCTTGATATTTGTGAGCATTCCGTTGTTTCTGCATGTTGATTCACTGCCTTTTAGATTGTGGGACGAATCGCGCCTGGCTTCGAATGCATATGAAATGCATAAAAACAACAATCTTATAGTAACATATTATGATGGTGCGCCTGAAATGTGGAGTACGAAGCCACCGCTTGTGATCTGGATGCAGGTTTTTTTTATCAAACTTATTGGCTTCAATGAGCTCGCAATACGACTTCCTTCCGCTTTAGCAGGTCTCCTTACCTGTGCGGCATTGCTATTTTTCTCATGGCAATATTTCAAAAATTTTTTACCAGGAGCTTTTGCCTGCCTTATACTGGTTTCTACAAACGGATACGTAGACATTCACGCCATCCGAACTGGTGATTATGATGGTCCGCTTGCATTATTTACAACATTGTTTGTTCTTGCGGCTTTTCTGTATTCTGAAGACCAGAACAAAAAATGGGTAACACTTTTTTTCACCGGCATTACATTAGGGGTGCTCACAAAAAGTATACAGCCACTGATTTTTTTACCGGGAATTGCCATTTACTTTATATTAAGAAAACGCCTGAACCTGATATTCAACAGTGCTTTTTTAAAAGGATTCTGTATAGCAATATTCATCATCGCTTCTTATTATATAACAAGAGAAGTAATGAATAACGGTTACCTCTCGGCCGTTTGGGACAATGAAATGGGAGGAAGATTCTTCAAAGGCCTTGAAGAAAACAATGAAGGACCGCTCTATTATATTTCAAGGGCAGGGTATTTATTTCCCTACTGGATGTTTGTACTGCCGCTGGCTATTATTTCAGGGATGCTTTCAAAAAGCCGCAAAGTGCGCCAGTTGACGATATACATTCTAATTGTTACTGTTACCTATTTTGCTATCATTACATTTTCGAAAACAAAACTGTATTGGTACACAGTGCCTTTATTCCCTTTGTTAAGTGTTCATATTGCTGTGTTTTTATACCAACTATATGATTACTTAAAACAATTAACATTCATCAGGAAATATCATGCAGTATCACTGATCATCGTTTGCATGATTTTCATATATCCGTATCAGAAAATTGTAAAAAAAGTTTATCATCCGCAGGAGTATGAGTGGGATAATATGTACCCCGTCAGCGAATTACTGCAGGATGCTTTTCAGGGAAAAACGTCTTTAAACAATCATGTAATTGTATACAGGGACTATGACCAGCACCTGAAAGTTTATACAGATGCATTGCACGACAAGGGCCAGATTATCCTGTATAAACAGCCGGATCAATTAGTGAAGGGAGACACTGTGATCGCCAGTGAGCCGGAAGTGTATAAGATTATTGAAACTAAATATGATTCACAGATAATGAAAACTGATCACGGAGTAAAAATTTATGTGATCAGGTAATCATCGTTTACCCAATTCAACAATCCTGCAATCTTTAATATTCTTTTGTTGGATGTTAAATAGCACAAGTGTGCGTGTTTTATGCCACCCTTCCCTTCCAGCTGCACCGGGATTTATGTGCAGGCAATCATATTCTTTGTCATAAATTATTTTGAGAATATGTGAATGGCCGCTGATAAATAATTGAGGTGGCGATTGTTTCATCTCCGCCTTAACTATAGGTGTATATTTTCCGGGATAACCCCCGATGTGACACATCATCACTTCCACTTCTTCGCATTTCCATCTGAGCAATTCCGGATATACACTTCTTACATCATATCCGTCGATATTTCCGTACACACCTTTCAATGGCCGGAAAGAAGCAAGATTTTCAGCGAGGTTGACATTACCAAAATCGCCGGCATGCCATATCTCATCGCATTGTTCAAAATGCCTGAATACTGCATCATCCAGAAAATTATGTGTGTCTGATAACAATCCTATCCTGGTCATAAAAAAAAATCCCTGCAAAGTATTTTGCAGGGACAATTTATATCAATCTGAAATGATCAGTTGGTCAGCTTGAAATATTTCTTTACATCAGCATATTTATCAAGGTTCACGTTAGCCGGTATATTTGCAAGTTGTCCGCCGGGTATCAAAACATAACGGTACTGGAAGAATTTGCCACCAGTATCGCTAATAGTTCCGGCGTCGACAGTTGATACCAGTGCAATTGTATCAGTAAAGAAAACTGGATTAATAATTACTGCTCCATCAAAGTATGGCAGAGGGAAAACAACAGGGTCGCTGGCAGTATTGAAATTAATGTAAACTTTAATTTCACCCTGGTTCAGGATGTCAGCAGAAAGAGCTGGCGCCGGAATACTTGCGTTCCAGTTACTGCTGTCTGCGTTCGGTTCAAATGTAACATCCAGCCAATCAGAATAAATAACATTGGCCGTTCCGGTAGGACCGGAAGGACCAGCGGGACCAGCAGGGCCTGAAGGTCCGGCGGGGCCGGCAGGACCGGCATCACCTTTGGAACAGGCTACCAGAAACGCAAGAGAAAATATTACAATTAAAGGGTAAAATAGAGGCTTATTTATCATATGAATGTTTTTGGAGGTGACCCTAAATATAAAATAAATAGTTACATGAATCAAACTTTACTCAATATTCCCTGTAAAGAAAAAATCAGGATTTTGTATGCTCGTGAACTGGCCTAGCGGTGGTGTTACTCCCGTATAATAATCCACCCTGAAGTTATCTTGTTCAATATAATCAAGCAACGGCTTCACGTCAGCTTCAACGAGGTTACCATTTCCATTTGTCAACGATCGTGTAAACTTTGTAACATTCGAACTGGATAATGCCGTATAATCATATACGTAAGCCGCAATAAAAGGATTGCCATCCTGCTCTACATTGATGAGCATAGACATTGTTTTACTGCCATCATCGAATATGAAATCAATGTTCTTGAGATCGAGGTTGAATCCAGAACTTTTCAGGTTTGATTTTACATCTTCATATGCAGAAGCAAACTTTGCAGACTGTCCCTCCAAAGGAGTTGTAGGTACAGATATATTCACCACATATTTACCGAGCACCACATTCATTGGTATGAGGGGTGTATTCGAATTCTCTATATTCACACGGCCTGAACCTGTATTGATATAGTAAAGATCTAGTGCATCATCCCAATACAGGTCCTGGAAAGTATAACCGCCTACTGTTACAGGTGCCTTGAAATGTACGCCATATGTTGTGTGGCTGTACGGTACACTTACAGTTTGTAGCTCGCCTGAACTGAGATATACAAAGTTGAGACGGAATAAAAATGTATTGAAGGCAATACCAATTTTTGTATTATCTGTTGCATTAAAATATAAAAATGAAGTGGTTGATGGAAGATTTTTTGTGACCTCAACAATGTGTTTTAGCTGTCCACTGAAAGCAGCGTCTATTTCTTCCTGTGTTGCTTTAATCATCAAAGCGCTGCTATGATTGAAATTGCCATCAAGGAAAAGTGTATCGCCGGGTTCTGCCTGAAGGAATGAAAAATCAAAATCGCTGCCCCAGCCATACCCTCCCTGCTGTGAAGGACTGAACGAAACGGTTTCATCTGGATCAGCCGCAATATGAATATAACTGTAGGTATCAAAAACAAGTGAGGGCCGCTGTGTTGCTTTCAAATGCCAGCCGCTTTCCTTAGGGACATTTGCGGTTTCCACATTAAAATCAGAAACCATTACCGTTCTGTTGGAATCTGGAAATGTAACATAGTAAGTCAACCCACCAACCTCAACGTCAAGGCTTGGTATTCCC
>DATLDR010000011.1:0-2447 GCA_035525775.1 Flavitalea sp. | reverse complement strand
ATGCTGTATTACTACTATGGAGGATTATTATAGCAGAGTGCGATTCCAGTTACGGGCATTTGTGCATCCTAATTTAAGCAGAGAGCCTGTAATGAATTCCTGGAAAGAAGTTGCTGATAAATTATACGAGATGCCTGACTGGGGCCTACAATTTAAAAATAATCGTCCGGGAGAATTAGTATTGGAAGCTGCTGGCATCACTGCTGCGGATTTTGCAAATCAAATGCAAACCATCAAAAAACTATATAACTATATAAATCACAATATTCAATGGGATGATTATTATAGCATTGGTCTGGGAAGAGAAATAAGTGCTATACTTAAAACAAAGTCCGGCGATAGCGGGGAGCTCAATAAGCTTATGCACGCAGCGCTACTTCAGGCAGGCATTCCATCCAGGCCTGTACTTATGAGCACGCGTGAGAATGGTAAGCACTTTGAAATTTACCCTTTTATTGATCAATTCAATCACATGGCAGTGCTGGCAAATGTTGATGGCAAAGATATGTGGTTGGATCTCGGTGACAAAAACCTTCCATCAGGCTTATTAAGACCTGAAGTATTGAATTCCAAGGGTTGGATTGCGGATGAATTAAATCCGTCATGGATAGACGTAAAAGTACCCGACAGCAAATCAGTGTATTATGTAAAAGGCGCATTAGATGTCAATGGAAATTTTACCGGTGATCTGGAGGCCAGGTTCACCGGATACCATGCATTAACGCAGCGGGAAATTGCAGCGGATAAAAAAGAAAATTATGGCTCAGATCTTCTTGGATACGGAACCAGTCTTATTGGAATTCCGGATATTGAAAAAATAAATGAAAAAGAAACAGATTTACCATTCCAATTAAAAGGAAAAATTGTTGATTTTCCAATTGCCACGGTTTCAGCAGATAAAATCTATATGCTTCCCATTATTGCTAATGGTTTAACGAACAGTCCGTTTAAGCTTGAAGAAAGGACATACCCGATAGAAATGAACTATGCTGAAGAAATTTCTATGATTCTGGATATTGTTTTGCCCGAAGGTTACAAAATTGAATCTGTTCCAGAACCTGTACGTTTCGTCACTGAAGGAAATGGAATTATTATTTCATACAATGCTTCTCATACTCCGGGGAAATTAAATGTCAATATGAAGTATACCGGTAAACAGCTGTACTTTGATCCAAAAGAATACGCGGCTTTGAAAAATATTTATAGCCAGCGTAGCCAGAAATTCAATGAACAGATCGTATTAAGTAAAATTTAATGTTACAATTTTCAAAGACATTTTTATTTATATCATTAATTGCATTTGCTAACCTTTGCTTTAGTCAGGACAAACCTGAGTTTGCTGTCTCGAAAATACCCCCTACTTTATTAAAAGGCGCAGAAGCAATTGTTCGTTTTGAAGAATCAAAATATGTCATCGAATCTCCACGGAAATACACACATCATGTTACTAAGGCTGTTACAATTTTGGATGGTGATTCAGAGGAAGCATATGTTATAGTGTTTTATAATCAATACAGCAAAGCTGAATTATCAACGATCACGTTATATGATGCTGACGGAAAATTCATCCGTAAAACTAAGAAGTCTGAAATTATTGATCAGGCGACCTTTGACGGATTGAGCATATTAACTGACGAACGATTAAAAGGAATCAGGTCTTTTGGAGGTCAGCTCCCATATACGGTTGAATATACATGGTCTGTTTCCTATGACCAGACTCTATATTATGAAGATTGGATACCTGCGGAATTTAATGTCTCAGTTGAAAAGGCAACATTTATTTTAGAAACTCCTTCTGATCTGAACATTCAAACTAAAGCTATAAACTATGAATTTGAAGTTAAAGACGAAACCGTAACTACCAGAAAAATAAGGAAGTGGACAATTTCGAATCACCCTGCCATTGAAGAAGAAAAATCAGGGCCACCGTATCATGCTTTACTACCCATGCTTATTTTTTCTCCAACGGTATTTCAAATAAATGAATTCACAGGTAGTATGTCTGACTGGAAATCATTCGGATCGTTTATGCACGACATAAATAAAGGAAAAGAATTAATGCCTCCTCAGATGAAAGAGATCATTCATCAGATGACTAATGATTGTGAAACACAATATGATAAAATCGACACACTTTATAAATGGCTTCAAAAAAACATGCGATATGTCAGCATCCAATTAGGAATTGGTGGATGGCAATCTTTTGATGCGGCTTTTGTAGAAAAAAACAGATATGGCGATTGTAAAGCATTGTCCACCTTTATGAAAGGCATGCTAAAGGAGGCGGGGATTGAATCATATCAGACTTTAATCATGTGGGATGAACAGGACAAGCTTTTCTTCGATGATTTTGTGACTGTCGATTTCAACCACATGATGCTTTACATTCCATCGGAAGATATGTGGCTTGAATGTACAAGTAATAACTTACCGGCAGGCGTCATAGA
>DATLDR010000007.1:0-7481 GCA_035525775.1 Flavitalea sp. | reverse complement strand
AAGCAATGGCTGATATGGCTTAATCTCTACATTTTTCCATTCTCCACTTTCATAATCAGCTTCAAGCATGTGGTCAGTAAAATACTTGCCAAACGGTATGCTTTCAGGTATATCCTGAAGCTTGCTACGCTCAGCTTTTTTAACAGGTATGCCTCTCATGGCAGTCAAATTTTCCATTCGAAGATTATTTATTTCGTGTTTACAAAGAAACAAACAAACTTCGGGGCAACAAAAATTGAGCTCAATTTTTACAAACAATTGTTAGTTTGATGGAGGGATTGAATAATTTGAGGCTGAATAACAGCATGCTCGAGGCTTTTTATGGCCATTGTTTGGTGAATATCAACGAAACGCGCGTGCTGGTGGTTACAAAAACGATGCTTACCGTTACGCAGCACGATTTACTGATGCAGATACTAAGCGCCTGCAAACTCTCGCCTGACCAGGTGTCCATTTTGAACACGGCTGATAAAAACAATGTTCTTGAAAATGTAATCAGCGAAACATCGCCGGAATATATTCTTTCATTCGGTACGGGTGATGGTACCGAATTATTCACGATGGGCAATAATGAAGGGAGAAAATACCTGAATGCACCATCACTCGAAGAAATGATGCTCGATACCGATTCCTCAAAACAGCTGAAAAGAAAAACGTGGAACGAACTCAGGCTGCTCTTTGGTCTTTAGATAACGGTATAGTATAAACGTAAATAACTGGTCCTGTGAAACTTCTTTTCGCAACAAATAACCAGCATAAAATAGATGAAATACAATCGGCTGTTGGTGATCGTATTCAGGTGATAGGATTGAAGGACGCGGGTATTGATATTGAAATACCTGAACCCCATGACACCCTTGAGAAAAACGCATCAGAAAAATCATCGGCGATTTTCAAGCTTACCGGCATCAGTTGTTTTAGTGAAGACACCGGACTTGAAGCAGATGCATTAAATGGAGACCCCGGAGTAAGATCAGCACGTTATGCAGGTACAGGATCCTCACATGACAACATCAAAAAGCTTCTTGATAACCTTAGGAACCAGTCAATACGTACCGCAAGATTCAGAACAATTATTTCACTTATATGGAACGGCACCGAACACCTGTTCGAAGGTACATGTGAAGGAATTATTGTTAATATAGGTAAGGGAAGCGGCGGATTTGGGTATGATCCTGTATTTATGCCTTCGGGCAGCACAAAAACGTTTGGCGAAATGTCTTTGGAAGAAAAAAACCGGTTCAGCCACCGAAAGAAAGCGGCAGACCAGCTGGTTTTATTTTTGCAGCAGCATCGGTTATAAAAACGTACTTTAAAACTGATACATTCTGGAATTTTGCATACTACAGGCAACCATACTATCTCAGAAAGCGACTTAATTAGCGGATGTATCCAGGGAAACAGGATCATGCAGGAGGAACTTTACAACAGGTTCGCCGGAAAAATGTATGCAGTTTGCCTCAGGTACGCCAATAACGCCGACGATGCCCAGGATCTGTTACAGGAAGGATTCATTAAAGTATACCGGAACCTGCACAGATTCAGAGCGGAAGGCTCATTTGAAGGATGGATCAGGCGCGTTTTCGTGAATTCTTCCATCGAACATTTCAGGAAAAAATCCCTTCAGCTCACTAAAGTGGGCGATAAGGAAGAAAGCACCATCGGGGAAACCGACACCACCGCACTCGATAACCTGGCAGAAAAAGACATCATCAGGCTTATCCAGGAGCTTTCACCGGGTTACCGGACGGTTTTTAACCTGTATGTTATTGAAGGATTTTCACACAAGGAAATAGCCGACCAACTGGGCATCAGTGAAGGAACAAGTAAGTCCCAGCTCGCGAGGGCCAGGTCAATTCTTCAAAAAAAAGTATCACACTATTTAAGTGATACAAAAAAATCATTTACGCGTTAAACAATGCCAGGCTCATTACAAAATAAATTACAGCAACATGAAGTTGCCCCCCCTCCTTCTGTATGGGGAAAGATCGCCATGCAGCTTGATAATGAATTTGTTCCCGGCGACATCACCACTTCTTTAAAGCTCGACAATGCAGCAATCACACCTCCCTCGGACATGTGGGATAAAATTGCAGATGACCTGCGTGGAAATGATTTACCTGAAAAAGAAAAAAGAGCAAACATCATCCCTCTCATTTATAAAAAACTAGCTGTTGCAGCACTCATTATTGGCGCGATCGCGGTTGCCGGATTATATTTTTTTAATAATGAACCTTCACAGAACCGTATAGTGAAAACGGTTCCTTCAAAACAAGGTTCTCCTTCAATTGAAGAGTATAAAACGCCTGCGAAAACCGGTAATACAAGTTCATCACCGGTTGCTGTTATTAAGAATGAATACAAACCCAGGAGAAAATATGCAGCAGAACACGCGGCAACTGAACACGACATTAATTACTCCTCATCTCCTGAACAGGCACCGCTGTATGATTTGCAAACGGTTTCAGCCTTGCAACCTGTTGCTGTTTCCGCACCACCACTGCGTGATAAAAAAGGAAATATCATCTTCGACGCTTCACTCATCAGTAAACCGGATGACGAATACATTACGGTAACCGGTCCCAATGGCAAACAAACAAGAATCTCCAATAAATTCCTAAGCTGCCTGAGCTATATTAATTCAAACCTTACATCAAATGAAACCGACCCGCGTGGAATCAGGTGCAAAATGCAATTTGAAGAATGGAGAAAGAAAATATTATCTGAATCAGCCTTCATTCCTACCGCAAATAATTTCTTCGATATTTTTGAGCTGAAAGATCTTATCGCAGAAATGTAAAGCATATCAATGGCCAGGATAAATATTGAATTTCCTTCCTCATTTACGTTTTCCTCAACAATACCGGTGAGGATCACCGATTTAAATTATGGTGGCCACGTAGGGAATGACAGCATTCTTTCCATCATTCATGAAGCACGTGCGCAATTTTTCAAGAGTTTTGGTTACAGTGAAATCAACCTTGGCGGGCCAGGGACCATCATGAGCGACGTAGTGATCAATTTCAATAACGAATTATTTTATGGAGACGTTGTTCATGTATCTGTAGCGGTAATGAATATTTCAAGAGTTGCTTTTGACATCGTTTACTTACTGATGAAACAAAATGTTAAGGTGGCAGAAGCAAAGACCGGTATGGTATGCTTCGATTATGAAAAAAAGAAAGTGATGTCTGTTCCTGAAGAAGTGATTAAAAAATTCAATTCTGACAGCGCACACATGACTTCCGGTACTGCTTGAATCAGCTGTTCCAGATCTTCCAGCTTTCTTCAGCCTGTATCTCCAGCATATCATATCCATTTTTTATCATCGCGCCGTGTTCTTCTCCTTTCTTTAAAAATAAAGTTTTGGCAGGATTGTAAATCAAATCAAAAAGATAATGGTCTGTTGTTATTGCTTGATAGGGAATTACCGGAGCTGCATCTACATCAGGATAAGTGCCGACAGGGGTAGTATTTATAATTATGTTATTCTCCTTTATTAATTCCTCATCTACCTCATTATAGGTTAATGTTGACCCCTGGTGCAGGTTCCTGCTTACTACTTCGAAGCAGATATTTAATTTTCTGAGCACATAAATCACTGCAGCCGTAGCACCTCCGTTTCCCAACACAAGTGCCTGCTTATGATGAGACTTTAATAATGAACTGAAACTTTTTTCAAATCCCGTGATATCGGTGTTGTAACCGGTGAGTTTTCCGTTTTTGATTTTAATGCAGTTACAAGCGTCCACTCCTGCTGGAACATCAGATGCATCAAGGAATTTTATAACCTGCTGCTTGTAAGGAATAGTAACATTAAGGCCCTTCAGATCTTTGTTCGCTGAAATAACAGAGAGCAGCTCGCCAACTGATGCAATTGGAAAAAGATCATACACATGATCTTTCAATCCTTCCCTTTGAAATTTTTCAGTGAAGTATTTTTTTGAGAAAGAATGACTCAGAGGATAACCGATCAGGCCAAACCGTTGCATCCTAATAGCTTTTGTTTAACGCCGTTTACTGAATGGTTTCCTTGTCGAGAAATAAATGAAAAGTGTCGCCACGAAGTCCTAAGCGCATCGTTTCGAGCGGAATAACTTCATTGGGTGCAATATTACCAAGGTTAACATTTGCGCCAACCAGCTCGATAAAATACAGTTGCTGTCCTTTTTGCGGCGCTTCCCAGATGATGCGCTCTTCAGGAATCTGCGTTAGAATCTCCTGTACAAGCCCCTCCCTTACTTCACCGCTTCCACGATAAATACCCACATTACCGGATTCTCGTGCTTCTGCTATCACGTAGGTTGACCCTGCTGCCAGCTCTGCTCTCATCAATTCGATCCACTTATATGGCGGAATGATGTGAGCGGCGTCTTTACTGCCTACTTCACTGAGTATTGTTCCATATTTAGTGAGCTTCTCTATATAACCGCATTTTTCAGCGTGAGGTATATCAATTGATCCGTCGCTCACTTCCATGTATTCAATGCCATAATCCTTGCACACACTGATGTAATCATCGAACTGGTTACGAATGAGGAATGCTTCGAAAAGTGTTCCGCCAAAATAAATTGGAATGTCATATGATTTGTACGCGTCGATCTTCTCGCGCAGATTAGGTGTTACAAAGGAGGTACCGAAACCAAGCTTTACAATATCTACATGCGGACTGGCTACGCTCATAAAGTGATGAACCTCTGTGATGCTGAGACCTTTATCCATCACCATAGTGATGCCATGACTCCTAGGTTTAAGATTTCTCTCGGGTATCTGCAGAAGTTTAAAATTCATTCACGCGTTTTTTAATGCCGCCGCAAAAATAGGGAAGTGTTCTTATAGGTATTAAATAGCCCGGTTTTTTTTATATCTGGCTACCAGATCAACTACCTGTTGATGCTGCAAAATAGATGGATTCAGATCTATTAATTTTTTGAGTAGCCTTGGAGCTTTATTCATTCCGTTTTCCAATTGCACGAGCCCTTCTTTGGACCTGCCCATTGCAAAATAAACAGCACTTAAATAAAATGTAAAGATGGGTTTATTATCAGTATGTCTGATAGCAGCATCTATCTGCTCTACTGCTTCATCGTAATATTCTCCGATGTACAGACAACGTATAAGCGCTTCCCAGCTGGAAATATTTTTTGGACGCTGTGCCACAACATTCGAAAAAAAGTGAATGGCCTCCTTAAACTCTCCCAGCTGCATCTTGCATTCCCCCATCGCCAGGTTATATTCAGGCTGCATTCGGTGTATCTGCAAAGCCGTCTGCAATTGCTTTACTGCTGTGGTCCACTGACCTTCATTGATGTAAGTACAGGCAATCTTAAAATAAAGTTTACTGTCTTCCTGATTCAGGTGCGATGCTTTTCTGTAATAAAATCTTGCCTGTGCGAAATTTTTAAGTCTGTCATAACAATGGCCTATCGCTTCATAAATCACATCTTCAGGGCGCGACAGTTCAAGCACTCTTTCCAATGCTTCTATCGCGTCTTTATATTTTCTTAGCCTGATGTAGGCATCACCCATGTTCCGGTATGCGTAATCAAACTTTTCGTCGATAGCTACCGCGTATTTATAAGCATCAATAGATTTTTCGTATAGCTTTAGACCCTGAAATCCTGCACCAAGATTAAACCATGCAAGTTCACTATAAGGATGTTCTTCAATGATCTGCTGATGAAGTTTAATGCTTTCTTCATTCCTGCCTGTAAAGTCGGTCCAGAAGCATATTTTATATAAAGCTTCTTCGTTTGTAGGTTCCTGTTCGAGTATCAGCTTCAGGCAGTCAAAGATTTTGTCGAACTGTTCATAATCGTCATATACATCTGCCAGTTCAAACAGCATTTCAATTTTTTCCTGTCCATCGAACAGCGACAATGCATTTTCCAGCAGGTCAACCGCCTTCTCCTGCTGGTCGAGGGCGAGGTAGACGTCTGTTTTAAGGATGTACAGGTTTATATCGTTACTGTCGAGCAGTTCAGCGTGATTGAGCACTTCTAGGGCATCGTGATAGCGCCTGGTGGCGATGAGCAAATCGGCTTTCTTAATGTTCAGCATCGCCGAGTAAGGGTATTGCTCAATGCCCATTTCCACGGCTTCAAGCGCCTGTGGAATATCTTCTATGTCATCAAAATAATCAACGATTTTTTCAAAAGCATCTTCTTCGAGAAAAGAATTCCCACGGCCAGACCTGAGGTTTTGAAACTGCCTGATCAGCTCCCTCATTTCATCTTTATCTTCACCAAACGAGTTGTCTCTCATGTATTTACTGAAGGTTTACGTAAAGTAATTCATCCACCTCATTTAAACAATTTTATTTAATACCAGTCGTTTACAACCAATGGGCATGCAACCAAAAACCGTAATAAAGCGTATATAACTGGGATAAGAGGTGAACGAATCCTTAAACTTTTTGAGTTTAAGGTTAAAGGAATCATAAAAAACAATAACTTTGCCTACGATATGAATAAAATCTTTACGCTTAAACTAAACCACATGCTGAAGAAATCACTTGTAAGCGCTACCATGCTTGGGTTAGTTGTCATTGCCCTGGCAAGCAGTGGTGGCGGGAAGAAAAAATCAGGTTCTACACTGGGAATCATACCCATCCGTTCAAACGGCACTTTCACTTTAAAATCTAAGCCTTCATATTCAGGAAGCTTTCTTTACACAACAGCAAACCTGAAAAATTCAACTATGTACCGTTCTGTTATTACGTATCAGAAAGGGAATACAACATTTATTGTTCCTTCCCAGTACAGGCTGAACAATCAGCGAAAAGTGACCTTTAACTCAAACCCGAGCTCCAGGTCAAATTTCAATGTAGTTGATCTTAAAGTAAGATTGTGCAGATAATCTGATATTTTTCGCCCTCTGAAAGCCTTGAAACAAAGGCTTTTTTTATTTCTTCTCCATCCTGATCTTTTTACTTTCATCGAAAGTCATTTCCCTGTAACCACTTGTTGGTATATCGAATTTAGACGCCTGAACAGGATTCAGGTTAATTCTCGATACTGTATATCTTATTGTAAGATTGCGCTGCGTAAGTTCATATTCCAGTGGCAGACCATTAAGGTTCTTGAAGTGATAATCGTATTCTTTATTTTCAGGAACAATGTCGGGAGTATAATAAACAATGAATGCAGAGCCATCACTCATTTTAGCTTCAGCCTTTATACATTTATAACCCGCTATTTCTTTGGTATCACCTGTGTTTGAAAACGTAATGCCTTCATAACGACCGTTCTTTTCCTGCCAGTCTTTGTTGGACATGCGGATAAGCAATTTCTGGCCACTAACTTCCCGAAGTACTACCGCAGTACCTGTTTTTGCATCGTGAATGGTTGTTGAAGAAAATAATGCACTCGCCATCTCTGAACGGCTCAGATTACCTTTCAGGTAAATAGTAGTGGTCGCACCATCGAAAGCATCGGCCATTTTTGGCTCGGCATTGCCGGTGGTTACTTTAGCATCATAGA
>DATLDR010000215.1:0-39739 GCA_035525775.1 Flavitalea sp. | reverse complement strand
TTATGGAACAGACTGGTCCATTTGATATCAACGTCGTAGGATCGAAATAAAAAGTCAAATAATGGATCAATTGATCAGCCACAACAATTCTTGTTGTGGCTTTTTTACTTTGCAATCGGATGCAGGAGAAACGTGATATAAGTACTACTGATGTACAAGGTAGTTACCGAATGCTTTTATGAAAAGGATTGTTGTTTGTGAAATTTAGTTATGTAACGACCTTTTTATAACTTCAGGAATGAACCGTAATGCTCCTTACCTGAACTTCCGGAGTCTAATATTTATACTTTGCTTTACCAGTCTTTTACATTTTGCATGTAAAAAGAATGATACACCATCTAACGATCCAGGGGATAATTATCACACAGACACTTCATACAAGTATCCGCTTTCAAAAGGTATAAACCTTTCTAACTGGTTCAATGACTTCAGCGACCCGGCACAATTTCCAAACAGGTTCACAAATGAGCATTTTTCACTGCTGAAGCAACTGGGATTCACTTATGTGAGGATTCCCATCGGGCAGTTTATCCTTTTCAATCAAAATAATCCAGCAGAGCTGAAAGCTGCTAATCTGTCTTATGTAGAGTCTGCGGTTCAGAAAGCAATCGATCACGGACTGGCAGTAACTTTAAATTACCACCCTGCCAGTAATGACTTTGAAAAAACATTACCCTCCAGTACTGTCAACCAGAACAAATTAGCTGAATACTGGAAAGCAGTTGCCAACCACTTTAAACACTATGCAACTACCCGGATGTTTTTTGAAGTATACAATGAACCGCATGTTGCATCCGATGGTACTGTAGCTTATGCAAAAACATGGTGGACAGCGGTTCAATTAAAACTGGTAAAAGCCATCAGGTCCGTTGCACCAGAACATTTTATTATTACAGGCGGTGAAGGATGGAACAGCATCGACGGGTTGCTTTTACTTGTTCCATATAAACAAAACAATATTGTTTATAATTTTCATTACTACGACCCATTCACCTTTACTCACCAGGGTGCATCGTGGGCAGGTGAGCTGATGTCCAGGCTTAGAAACATACCTTACCCATCCACACCAGAGAATGTTGCTCCCATTACCGATACAACAACAGATCAGGAAGTAGTTGATCTTGTTTCATGGTATGGACAGGAACGATGGAATAAAAGTAAACTTGAAACCGGCATTAAAAGGGTAGCGAACTGGGCCGCCTCTAATAACGCGGCTGTAATATGCAATGAATTCGGCAGCTATATGGAATTTGCCCCCAGGCAGGGGCGTCTTAATCTCATAAGTGATATCAGAAGCCTGATGGAAGAAAATAATATTGGATGGGCGATGTGGGAAATGGATGAGGGGTTCGGATTCATAAATTATTTGGGCAACGACAGAACTTCATTTACAACCGATAATGAAGTGCTTCATTCCTTAGGATTGAAATAATATCAAAGGGCTGCCTTTTTAAAAAAACATTAGAGCATAAAAAAACCAAAAGGAGACATGATCACCTTTTGGTTTAATTATTAATTAATTCAGGTATGCCTGAAAATATTACGCGTTTTGTTTTTTTTCTTCATGCGTAATAAGGCAACAACAGCAGTTATTGCAACTGCTTTCACTGCCAACCTCGTAACAAATTTCGTTCTGTTATGTTCCCATTCAGCTTTCCATCCTAATTCTGCAAAAAAGTTTGGTATAGTCCCGTGCGACAGATCTTGCATAATACCTTGCACCACATCTATACGATCAGCTAGAATAAGTGTCATCCAGTGTGCAGCTGTTGCTTCACTGTACTTAAAAGCCTGTCTGCGAAGAGCGCCACTTAACCCTTTTGGAGGAGTGGAAGTACCAAATACCCTTGTAATGTTTGGACGTTCTATTGTACGGAGTAATTCTATTTCTTGAATTTGTTGAGGCGCCTTTTCGTAATTCATTCCTTCATGATCCACGCCAGGTATCCTTTGCTTCATTGGATACGCAGGATCGTTTTCGCGATCAGCGTCCATGCCCCATCCGGGAATGTTACTGAATTTTTCTTCGAAATTCTTTGTTTCCGGATTTACCAATGTTCCCGGATTTATCAACGTTTCCATAATCTATTTTTTTTTGTTATACAGCCATTGCCCTTGGCGGTATTAATAAAGGTTTAATCATATTATCAAGTTTCCTTGAGAACATTCTATAAGCATCTGAAATATCTTCTAATGGAATTCTGTGGGAGATCAAACCTTTTGGATTTAATCTTCCTGCCATTACATGGTCGATCAGTTTCGGCAAAAGACGCTTAACCGAAGCCTGGTTAGAGCGAATAGTTATTCCTTTATTCATTACACTTCCGATTGGAACCAGATTCCATGGTGGTCCGTATACACCAATTATTGAAACGATACCCCCTTTCTTAACAGAATTAATAGCCCAGTGTAAGGCTACTGCGTTACCTGCCTGAAGCAGTAAATGTTTTCCGGTAATATTTTGCAATGTACTTCCGGTTGCATCACAACCTACTGCATCGATACATACATCAGCACCGAGCCAATCCGTTGTTTTTTTCACGAATACAACCGGATCATCCATTTCTTTAAAATTATATGCCTCACAAAAAGCATAGTTCCTTGCAAATTCAAGCCGATAGTCAAGATGATCTATAATAATAACCCTGCCTGCACCAAACAGCCAGGCGCAACGTGCAGACATAATTCCAATAGGACCTGCACCAAACACCACCACTGTATCTCCCTTTTGTATTCCACCCATTTCTGCTGCCTGGTAACCGGTTGGTGTAACGTCGGTCAGCATTACTGCATCTTCTATATCCATTCCATTAGGGATTATGGTAGGACCTACATCTGCATATGGAACTCTCACATATTCTGCCTGTCCGCCGTCGTATCCGCCGGAAATATGTGCATATCCAAAAAAGCCACCTGAAGCTGTTGCCTGAGTGTTAGATTCATGACAATTGCTATAAAGTTCCTGTTTACAGAAAGGACATGAACCGCAGGCGATATTAAATGGCACGAGAACATGATCACCTGGTTTCAACTTTTGAACATTGGAACCAACTTCTTCAACGATGCCCGTAAATTCATGGCCGAAGGTCATGCCTACCCTGGTATCCGGTACCAGGCCATGATAAAGATGAAGATCAGAACCGCAAATCAAAGACCGTGTTACTTTCACAATTGCATCATTTGGATGCTCAATACGGGGCTCTGGCCTGTTGCGGTCTGCCCGTATACGATACGGACCTCGAAAGTTCATTGCTAGCATAAAACTTTTTTAAAGGTTAAAACCGAAGAATTCGGAAATGTAAATCCCTAATGAGAAACAAGCTGATGTTCAGCCGTATGATGGTGGTTACAAAACACCAACCAAAAATTTAGTTGAAAAAAGGAACGTACATATATTTTACATTGAGATATGTTCCGGCTTATAGATGTGAATTATATCTATAGAAGTATATAATAAAACCCGAAAATGAGCAGTATCAATGTACTGCTGATGTAGAGAAAAATATGCATAAGGAAGCCCCTGATTATGAGAATTCTGCAATGTTATTTCAGCTCCAGCACTATTACGGAAAAAGGTGGAATTTTAAATTCAACATTATCACCTTTCATGGAAGCGCCATCAAATACTTCAGGCTTCACTTTATCAGGGTCTTCAAAAGTGTTATGATCCTGTAGCCGTTTTGATGATAATAGACGGCCATGCAGCTGACTGAATTTTTTTCCATCAATCTTAACCCTTAGAACCTGTTCTTTACGTGCATCAATATTAACTGCAGAAATGTGCATAGCTCCAGTGCTATCCATTGAAGCAGAAACCGAAAGTGCAGGCAATTTCTGTTCATTTAACCTATAATCAGTGTTCGTAAAATTAACCTTCATCCGGCTGGCATCCTGGTGCACTTTATACATCTCCATTACATGGTAGGTAGGTGTTAATATCATTTTCTCTTTTTCAGTAAGTATCACAGCCTGTAATACATTAATTGTCTGTGCAAGATTTGCCATCCGCACTCTGTCACTATGATTATTGAATATATTCAGGGTAATGCCGGCTATCATCGCATCACGCATCGTATTCTGCTGGTATAAAAATCCAGGATTAGTTCCTTTCTCTACATCATACCATCCTCCCCACTCATCTACCACTAAGGCAATATGTTTCTCAGGATCGTATTTATCCATGATGGCTGAATGTGCGACAATAAGAGAATCCATACGCCAGGCAGAGCGCAAAGTTTTAAAATATAAATTTTCATCAAATTCACTTGCTGATCCTTTTTTGTTCCAGTCAATTATTGAATAATGATGAAGTGCCAGGCCTCCGAGCATATCCTCTGGTATGTTTTTCATTAGGGTCTCTGTCCAGTTATAGTCGCCTGAGTTCGCACCTGAAGCAATACGCATCAGCTTTCCTGAATTTGTCCAATCGCTCATGAACGTTGCGTATTTACGGTAAATATCGGCATAGTATTCGGGGCGCATATTACCACCACAGCCCCAGGCTTCATTTCCTACACCCCAAAATTTTACGTTCCATGGCTCTTTACGTCCATTCTTAGCACGCAGATCAGACATCGGACTGACGCCTTTGAAATTTACGTATTGCACCCATTCTGCAAGTTCCTGAGCGGTACCACTGCCCACGTTTCCTGAAATATATGGTTCGGCGCCAAGCAATTCACACATGTTCAGAAATTCATGCGTTCCGAAGCTATTATCTTCTGTAATTCCCCCCCACCAAATGTTCACCATTTTCGGACGTTTTTCTTTTGTTCCGATACCATCTTTCCAATGATAAGTATCGGCAAAACATCCACCAGGCCAGCGGAGGTTTGGTATGTTAAGTTTTTTCAATGCTGCAACTATATCATTACGTATACCCTTTGTATTAGGAATAGTTTTATTTTTTTCACCTACATAAAATCCATCATAGATACAGCGGCCAAGATGCTCAGCAAAGTGACCATATATGTGTTTGCTGATGATAGTTTTTGAATCATCGGTACTTATTGATATATCTATCTGTGAATATGCTTTTAACCCCATTAAAGAAATGTAACTTATCAGGTAAAAATATTTAATCATAAAAATCAAAATATACCAATCCTTGTGAAAAATATGAACAATGGTGTGTATCTGCTGTAGTATTGAAACGGCTCAGGCAACTGCTTGAAAACAATCAGTTTACCACGTCATTCCCTTCTTCCTTACTCTTGTGCCTTTAACGAAAATTATTGTATCCCATTCTTGTTTGTATTTGTTCACGTGCCACCGGCCCGACCCATTTTTCACATACATGTAATCCAAGATCAATTGAAGATGATACAGCACCTGCAGTAATCACATTTCCATCTTCAACCACTTTTTCTTTAATTATTTCGCTGCAATAGTTTTTGAGCGTTTCGTACTCAAGAAAATTTGTTGTTGCTTTTTTCCCTTCAAGGTAGCCAGCCGCTCCAAGTATTAAACTGCCTGTGCATACAGAAAATTTATATTCGGCATCTTTTCCTGTTCTGATCCAGTTTAAAAATGCTGTATCATGAATAAGTGTTCTTGTACCATGGCCTCCCGGAATAAATATGGCATTATAAATTTTTAAATCAGGCAATACTTTATCCGGAATTATTTTTAAGCCGAAATTATCAGCACCGGTGTCAGTATAAGAGCATATATCCCACGACAGATCTATCATAAAATTCATTGATTTCAATCTGCTTACAGCATCATAAAAGCCGATGAAATCCAGCCAGGTAACACCATTAAAAATGATGTACGCTATTTTCATAGTTTATTATTTAAGTTTTAAAGCTTTGATCACTATAAATGAATTTTTGTAAGCCTGCTCATCGATGATAATATCGGTATCATCAATTTCAGTTGCAGATATAAGATCGAAACCGTTTTGTGATAACAGATGCATTACATCTTCTTTAGAAAATAGGGTGAACCCATATTTTACAACCGGCAGGTTATTCATCACTATTTTCGGTCTGAATGTAACTATAAATACACCGCCGGTTTTTAAAACTCTTCTGAATTCACCAAGAGTACATTGCTGCTCATCCCAAAAATAAATGGTGTTTACAGTGAATACCTTATCGAAATAATTGTCATCAAAGGGCAGCTGATCGCCCTTCGCCTGAATAAACTTTGACTGTGCTGCAAATGAAATATTCAATAAAGAGGCTTCTTTTATCATAGTATTCGAAAAATCACAGCCGGTATATTTGATATTGTTAGCGGATGACAGTACATCTTTCACAAAGTACCCGTTGCCCATGCCTATTTCCAGAATACTTTCATTGTCCCCTATATTAAGCTGTATAATTGTTTCAAGATTCATCAACCGGTTACCCTTGTTCATATTCACACCCACCTTAATTCCAAGTTCACCATTTGGAAATCTTAATTGCTCCGCTAATGTTTTGATATCGTACTGCCGTTTCCGATCCATTTTTAAATACTAGAGCGGGAAGGTAGAAGTTACCTGCTGATTTTCAATACAATTATGCGTTGATATTTTTTTAATAAGTTCACCACTACACACGATCATTTAAGGTTTTATTAGTATTTAAAATACGTTAATCTTAAGTATCTTGGGTAGAAACAATACGAATTACGGTTATGAAACAATGTTTAGTGGTGTTATTTATGCTTTTGTCGATGACGGTTTCTGCGCAGGAAACGGTAACTGAAAAATTCAAGAAAATCAATACCATCCAGGAGGCCGAGCAGTTCGTAACAGCTAATCCGGCCCTGAAACCGGCGATTCTGAAATTATCCGCTGGTAAAGATTCTTCCCTCATAGAAAAAAGGTTACTCAGACAGAATAACGGTGACGTTTTTTCCGTTGGCTATGTTACCTATAAAGTTGTAGCGGCGAAGGATACGGTAAACTACCGTGCAAATTATATATTCCTTGATGGGGGCGCTCTCTCAAACAGCGAAATTGACAGTCTTAAAAAAGTTATTTTACAGAAACATTCACAGGGAACATCATTCGAAAAGTTATCGGACGAGTTTACAATGGATGGCAATACTACCCATGGCGATACTGACTGGTTTTTTGGAGAATACATGTTTCCCAAAGAGTTTCAGGATGCTGTTGCAAATCATAAACTTAATGAAGTATTCTTTGTTGATGTTTCGGACAAGCAATGGCACTATATAGTTAAAAAAACTTATGACGACCGGGTCAAGAAAGACATTGTAGTGTTGCGGGCGAACGGCAGGTAATTTTCTGAACCCAAGTATTCGCATGCTGTTTTCTACGTATACTGTACGAGGTTATACCCATAACTGTTGTCTACTCAACGCAATCATTGTTGCCAACATCATTCACTTATTTCAGGTTGTTGATGAATAACCGAAAAATAAATTATATTTATAGTACTCCGTCTCCATCACTTCTAAACCTTTTTTTAAAATGAAAAAGAAATTATTAGTTCTTTTTATAGTATGCTCTTCATGCATGCTGATGTTTTTAAGATGTGCCGATACTTCAACGGTTCCCGAAGTATCTTCTACAGATTCAGTGCAGGCAGATGATTACGGAGGCTATGGAAGTGCTGTAAAATATGGTGAACATTTAGTACGTATCTGTGCATGCAATGATTGTCATACTCCCAAAAAGATGACTGATCATGGTCCTGACATCGATTGGGATCTCATGTTATCAGGACATCCTGCTAATGCTCCCGAACCAAACGTTAACAGAAAAGAAATGGAAAGTAAAGGATTGGCTGTAACCGGCGATCTTACCTCATGGGTTGGTCCATGGGGTATTTCCTATACCGCTAACCTAACTCCCGATTCAACCGGTATTTTATCATGGAAAGAAGAGCAGTTTATTTATGCGATCAGAAATGGAAAATACAAGGGCCTTGCAGACTCGCGCCCTTTATTACCACCCATGCCCTGGCCGGAGTATAAAAACATGTCGGATGCAGAGTTGAAGTCGATCTTCGCATACCTGAAATCTATCAAGCCGGTTAGCAATGTCGTTCCGCCTCCAAAACCGCCTGTTTCTACACCGGGCAAAAAAGGTTGATCACTATACTCCTGCTATCCGTGATTTATATTCGGCGAGAGCCTCGTCCAACCGTTGCTTTGCAGTAGTATCGCCGGGCACATTGTGTGAAGGATGAATATAAAGTTTCACTCCCCGGTCTGCAAGTATTTCAGCAACAGTGGTAACAGTCATCCATACGCATGTAATGAATGCCATTGTTGAAACAGGCCCTACTTTATCCTGGTGATTTTTGAGGTCGACAGACGCGTCGCCTATTGGCGCGCAGGTATCAACGATGATATCTCCGATATCAAAAATTGTTTTTCCACTTGAGTGACGCGTTTGTTTACCTTTTGCTTCAGCCGCTGATCCGAATACAACTACTTTCATCCCTTTCTTTTTAGCTTCAAGGGCAACATCAATATTCACATTGTTGATGCCGGAATGAGAGAATAACCACATGGTGTCTTTTGTATCGAAGTTATATCCCTTCATTATTTCAACGCCGTAACCTTCCACCCTTTCAAGAAATACAAACTGATGCACACCCATTTCGCCGGTAATGCGGGTAAAAAATGTGAGTGGCAATTCTATGATCGGATGAAATCCTACAAACCCACCAATCCGGGGGTACATTTCTTCCACAGGAATAGTAGCGTGCCCGCATCCGAAAGTATGAACCCACCTTCCGCATTCAATTGAATCAGCCATTGCCTCAGCAGCCATTTTAATATTTTCCATTTGAGTTTCTTCAATGCGGTTCATCACTGTTCTTGCATTCGATAACCATTGTGTTGCGAGCATAATTAAATATTTGATGTAGCAGGATTGATTTTATTCCTGCTGATGAAAATACAAAGTATGAACATTCCTGCCAGTTCTATAAACGCAAGCGACATAATACTGTTCGTGCCATATTTGCCGGCTACGATGCCCGCAATATAATTTATCAGGATATTTCCCAGCAATGCAATCACCAGAGCAATGCTGAAAGCAGTACCAGGTAATTCCGTAAATCTGCTGCCCACAAACCCGAGCATAATCGGAAAACCTGCAGAAAGGCCAACACCCAAAAGTATCAACCCATAAATAGCCGGCCCTCCTGTATTTGATAATTTCAATAATATCAGGCCCGCAAGAATTGAAAAAAGTGAAACGAACATTATCTTCATTCCATCCAGTTTCCTGAATACACTTCCCAATAGTATACGCATGCCTGTTAGTCCTGCAACATACATTGTTAATGCCAGAATCGCATCGGCAGTGTCCATCTTTAATTCATCTGCCAGGTACAAGGGTGTCCAATTATTGATAATTGCTTCAAAGCTGCTTTGAAAGAAAAGAAAAAATGCGATCAGCAATAAAATCTTATCTGTTATAAGAGAAAGGCTTTGTTTGAGTGGAAATCCCTGCTTTTGTTTTGGAGAAGGAAATTTGAGCAGCAGAAAAAAAACAGTCATCATAAAAGTAACCATTCCGACAAAACCAAGAATTACATCAAAGCCTAATTTGTCTTCCGACAAGCCGATTAATAATGGCATGCCCAATGAGCCAAGGCCAAAAAATATCCCAAGTAAACTAAGGTTCGCACCTTTTTCGGTTTTACTGATGTCTGCAACAACCGCATTCGTGGCACCGTTTATGGTGCCCCCACCGAATCCAAATAATAAAATACATACTTTCAGTAAAGGCAATGTACCCGCAAAGGCGATCCCTTCAATACCTGCACAAAATAAAAGTCCCGAAATCACCAGCACAATCTTGTATCCATATCTATCACATGCCGGACCGAATACAAGTGAACCTGCTAGAATTCCAATCGGCATAATGGAAAATAATGTTCCCGAGTCTGTATCGCCGAGAGAAAATTTATCACGGAGCGCTGGCTGCACGGATCCAAGTGTAATAAGGGCTACTCCGAACATCAGCATACCCATGCAAGCCGCAATAAAAATCTGTTTCCGGTTATACATTGATCATTTGTTTTGAACTGATTGCAGGGCAAGGTAGGCTGCACCGTACATTCCGGCTGCAGCACCAAGCAAAGAAGGTTCTATTGATACCTGCTGAGCACTGATCGGCTGTGCCCACTTCATTGCCTCATCACGAATGGAGGGAATAAACCTGACTGCAGGACCAAACATCCCTCCGCCCATCAGAATTTTTTCAGGATTAAAAATGCTTATAAGATTAGCTACTGCCATGCCCCAATAAGTAATTGCATTATTCATGACACGAACAGAAATGTAATCATTTTCAATGTATGCATTTAACACATCATGTGTCGTGATTTCATCAGCAGATTTATTTTTAAGTACTCCGGAATATTCACCATCAGCTGCAATCAACTGCCTGGCAACTTTTGCAATACCGTTGCCGGATGCGTTGAATTCGAAACAGCCACATTGTTCATATTCTTTCTTATATACACCATCTAATGCAAGCCAGCCAACGGCACCAATAATATCGCCGGCACCATGAAGAACACGGCCGTCTGCAACTATACCTGCGCCAATGCCAGTACCCACAGCAAGGAAAATCGCATTAGCGATACCTTTTGCATTCCCCTGCCACATTTCACCAAGTATGTAACATGAGCGGTCGCTTTCAATGGACACCGGTATATTGCCTGCAATGCTACTTACTTCCTTTAAAAGTGGGTAATTATCCCAACCGGGAATATTTGGTGCCCATACCAGTTGAGTTTTGCTGTTACTAATTCCTGGAACTGAAATACCGATTGCATTAACAGGTGCGTATGTTGACTGATTAACCCATACTATATTTTCACAGATCAGATCAGCAACCTGTTTTCCGGATTTTCCATAAACAACATCTTCTTTACTGAACAACAGTTCTCCGCTTTCATTAAAAATACCTACTGCCAGTTTTGTTCCTCCAAGATCGATTGAAAATAACGACATATATTTGAATTTACTCATTTCTTCAATCAGATCAAGTGATAAAAAGTACTTTATCATCCTTACTTCAATTCTGCGGCTTCTCAATTAAGCCTTACAAAGCTGTTCTAATGGCGTAGCCTTGTGTTACATCAATTCACTTCAAACACTTATTGCTTATGTAATTCCTATGATTTAATTGTTCGTTATTATCACTCTCATATAAAACATTTTTTCCATAAAGAATTTCTATCGACGCGCTGCCAGTGAAAATAGTGCCAGAAATAGTGTTGAATTATTTGTGCTATGTGAGTAAATGAAAATTTTTCTAATAAAAACTAAACATACAATGACTGAATTGGAGCCTATCAGCGGAAAAAATGAATCAAATTTTACACGATGCTTTATTCGCAATCAAACGCGTTCTTATCAAAGAGTATATATAAACTTAGATGCTGATTTGTAATTTTACTAGAGGATGATGCGACTTTTTCAATATCAAAATTTATATATCATCGCAATGCCGTGACTTTCCCCAGTGTACGGAAATATCTGCACGTGCTTATTTGGATGACGTTTTATTTTGTGTACCTGTGGAACAAGTATGCCTGATAATGTGCCAATAGCAGAACCTAAAATTATGTCCGTTGGAAAATGTTTTCCCGCACGGTGCCTTAAATATCCCGTAGCACCTGTTGCTCCTGCAGCAATTCCATACAACACCCATCTGAAACCTGAACGTGGATGATAATCTGAATATATTTTGGCAGTAAAGAATGTAGAGGTAGCAACAAGTGCAACGTGCCCGGCAAAAAATGAATTCCGCTGATTGCCCGAACGTTTCTGTTCAACAGTAAGACCTTCATTATAAGTTGATGGCCTGTACCTGTTCAGATAAGTTGATGATGTATAAAGTGTTCCTGTTATAGAAAGCGCTTCTGTGTACAGTACCGCAATTTTTAATGCATCCTTTCTTATTTCCTTATCAAATAATAAAACAAGCGGCATCGGCATAGCAGCAAAAAACAATTTGTCGCTCAGCGCTTCTGCATCAGGATGATATACATCTGCTGCCCATCTGTCGAACCCATTTATATTTTTTTTGTTTAGTGACAGTATATCTTCAACTGACGAACTGTCTTTCTTGTAAATTTTTGAAAGAGCATAATATGACCATCCTCCTGCAACTGCTATTATGGGAAGATCTATCGCAGGTTTCAGTGTATAAATTTCCGTATGTAGATGATTATTGTTAACACTGTCCTGGGTCATTGCTTTATGCAATGATCCGCATATGAATATAAAGATGAAATTGATGTATAAAAGGGTTTTCATCAGTATACTTTAACATCAATGTTTGTGCCACAGCATTTGTGAAGATCATTGTACATTACTTTTCAAGTACACTCATGCACTTCTGCAGTGAATTAATTAAAAACGATTACAAGGTAATTTCTCCCTGCAGATAAGTTTTCGCCTGCCCACTTATCTTCACCCTGTCGCGATGGTACGCGCACTGCAGGAAACCTTTACGGCTGGAAAGCTGAAATGCCGTTAACTCACTTTTACCTGTTCTTTGTGCCCAGTAAGGAGTAAGAGTCGTATGCGCTGAACCTGTTACCGGATCTTCATTGACACCAGATTGCGGAGCAAAAAATCTTGATACGAAATCAACTTCCTTTCCAGCAGCAGTAATAATAATACCCCGTGCTTTTATTTTTATGATAGAAGGAAGATCAGGAAGAATTTTTCTTACTTCATCTTCACTGCCAAACACCAGCATATAGTCCGTTTTCCCCTTGTATACTTCAAGCGGCTGAAAGTTGAAACATGCAATCAATTCTGGTGTTAACTCAACCTGTTGAAATTTATCGGCAGGGAAATCAAGCGTTAGCATATGGCCGTCTTTCGTTACAGTTAATTTTCCACTGCGTGGCGAAAAGAATGTTATCATGTTACCCTCATACTCTTCATGATAAAACAGTACTGCAGCGGAAGCTAGTGTGGCATGTCCGCAAAGATTAACTTCAACCGAAGGGGTAAACCACCTGATGTGAAAGTTATCATTGACTTTTACAAAAAAAGAAGTCTCCGCCAGATTATTTTCCATTGCAATATTTTGCATTACATCATCCGGTAACCATTCATCAAGTGGACAAACGCCAGCAGGATTTCCGGAAAATAATTTGGAGGCAAAAGCGTCTACCTGGTAGAATTTGATTTTCATGTAACATTAAGTTACAACCATCCCGACTTTCTGAAAAGATAAAAAATAATTATGCATAGCACAATCGTTCCTGTTACAACAACAGGGTAACCATAATGCCAGCTGAGTTCCGGCATAAATTTAAAGTTCATTCCATAAAACCCTGCAACCATTGTGGGCACAGCTATAATGGCAGCCCAACCGGCAAATTTCTTCGACACTTCGCTTTGCATGATCGACAGCAATGAAAAATTAGCTTCAAGGGCTGTATTCAGCAATTCACGTGTATGGTCCACCATTTCATTGATACGCAGTGAGTGATCGTATATATCGCGGAAGTAAGGCTGCGTTTCTTCTGGTATCAGTTTAATGTCGTACCGCATAAGCCTGTTGCAGATGTCGATCAGCGGAGATACAGCTCTCTTCACTTCGAGCAACTGACGCTTCAACTGATATATGCTTTCTGTTGTTTCACGTGTTGGACGAACATTAAAAACTTTGTCTTCAATCGCCAGCAGGTCTTCTTCCATTGCTTCAAGCACGGGGAAGTATTGATCAACAATTGCGTCCATCACTGCATACAATGCGAAGCCCTGTCCTTTTTTCAGCAGATGAGGAGTACTTTCACAACGGCTGCGGACATCTGTGTAGGAAATAGAAGAGCCGTGCCTTACTGTAATAAGAAAATGATCACCAACAAAAAAATGCGTTTCACCGAATTCAATCCGGTGCAGCACACTGTTCATCTGTGCGGTACGCAAAACAATAAACAGAATGTCGCCATATGTTTCAATTTTGGGGCGCTGGTGCGCATTGTGGGCATCTTCTATTGCAAGATCATGCAGACTGAATTCTTTTTGATATTGCTTAAGAGTGTCGGAAGATGGTTCATGCAATCCCACCCATACAAACCTGTCCTGGGATTGTTCGCCGATGATTTTCCGCGGTTCAATGTTGGCCGCGCGACGGCCGTCGATGTAAGCGATAGAGTTGACAACCTCCATATAGCGGGAATTAAGCAGCTACTTATCACTTGTAATTTACATATATTAGGGAATGAAATCCAAAAACGTTCTGCTTTGGGTGTGCCGCATCGTTTCGGCACTGATCATGCTGCAGACCTTGTACTTTAAGTTTACAGCTGCTCCTGAATCAGTACACATTTTTACCATGGTGGGTATGGAACCCGAAGGCCGGATAGCTACTGCTATTGCAGAGTTGATTGCTTCTGCTCTTATTCTTATTCCCACAACATCTGCCTTCGGAGCGGGCATAGCACTGTTCATCATGTTAGGCGCAATCGCAACACATCTCACTATTCTGGGCATTGAAGTGATGGATGATGGAGGCCGGTTATTTACCTATGCTGTCATTGTTGCAATCGCGTGTCTTTACATTATATTAAAGTACACGAAAAGGAGAAAAAAAGTCAACGTTTAAATTTCACATCCCACCTGTTCAAGGCTGAATTCACTGGTATGTTTCTTGAGTTTTGATTTTTAAATTATTATTATGGGAAAAGACAGAGAAGGACAATTTCATCCGGGAAAAGGAAAGCCATCAGGAGCAAATAAAGAGGAAGGGCTTGGACTCAGACCTACATTCAACCCTGATGATCTCGAAAGGGATGGCGAAATAACAGAACGTTACACCACTGGACCAGACACACTGGCGGATGATGTTCGTATAAGACACCGCAACCGCAATACCAGTAAAGGAGAACCGGTTAAAACAGAAAGTCAATCAAATAAAAGCTGGAAACAGGCGAATAAAGAAGAATTTACTAAAACCCAGCCAGAAGAGCTGATCGGTATCATTCCTAAAGAATTGTTCACTTACCTCTCAACCTACCGGTCTGGTATATGCGTAAGTATATTAATACCAACACATGATGCTGGCGTTCAGGTGAACGAACAGGAGGACCAGCTGTTATTTAAAAATTCGTTACAGCAGGCTGAAAAAATATTGCTGCAGAGAAATACGGACCAGCTTACAGTAAAAAAGATACTGCACCCCGGTTACGAATTATTGAAAGATGAAGAAGTTTGGCGAGACATGAAAAACGGGCTGGCCGTATACATGGCTGAAAATTTCATGAAATTCCTCCGCCTCCCGGGCGAAGTAAATGACGAGATACTGGTGAATAGTTCATTCTCAGTGATGCAATTGGTTCCTTTCATGGTAAGAACAGAATATTTTTATATACTCGATATCAGCAAAAAAAATTGCCGGTTTTTCAGGGCAGATGCGTTCGGTATAGAACATATACCGGTAGATGAATTGCCAACTGCGGTAGATGATGTGGTACACTTTGAAAACAAAGATGACCAGAAATTATTCCGCTTATCGAATAATGGATCGAAAGATGCCAGTTACCATGGCATGGGTGCTGGAAAACCGGATGAAAAACAACACATCGCGCTTTATCTTGAAGAGGTAGATGATACTTTATGGGATACCCACCTTCACCTGTCAAATGCGCCATTACTACTCGCTGGTTTAGATTTTCTGATCCCTATTTACAAGTCGGTTTCAGATTATAAATTCATATGGCCTGAAGCCCTGACAGGAAATCACCAGCAAGAAGATGCAACAACACTGTACGGTCGGGCGATGAAAATAATGCAGCCTTATTTTGACCAGCCTCTGAGAAATGCCCTTCAGGAATATGGAAACAAATCTGCAACAAACTTAACTTCAAGTAATAATAATGAAATAATTCCGGCGGCCTTTTATGGCAGGATATCTCAGCTTTTTGTGCAGAAAGACGCGCATATTTGGGGAACATTCAGGGAAGATACCAGTGAACTGAAGCTGACTGGTGGACAAAAGGAAAATGCTGAAAATCTTGCTGACAGGGCAGTGGCGAAAACAATTGAAACCGGTGGCTCAGTATTTATACTTGATAAAGCGCAAATGCCAGGCACAAATGTTCTGGCTGCTATTTTCAGATATTAACCAACCTAAATACATACACATGACCAACAATAAAAAACACACACCTGAGGCCGATGACAGACATGAATACATTCCTGGAGCTCAGGAAAAAACTTCAATCGGGGGCAAGCATAACACAGGAGTAACCTCGGAAGACCCCGAAGAAAAAGAAGAGATAGAAAAGAAAGGGTCATTAGCTGTTCTAAAGTCAAAGGAAGGCAGCGAAAATGAAGGTCCTGATCAGACGATATAAATGAATAGCACGCAAACGTTTGTTTCGAAATAAAATAGCTAAGTTTATTATGTTTGGTAAGTAATTTTTTTTACTTGCAACTCACTTAATGCTTAGTTCAATTTTATCCGCTTATGGTCTGCAGGCAGATCAATGTGAAATTCATGCTTTTGGCACCGGCCTCATTAACAATACCTGGAAGGTAACGTATGAAGGTAATGAGTATATTTTGCAGCGGATAAACCAGAATGTTTTCCGCAATCCTCCAGCGATTGCAGAAAACATGCGTGCGATGTCGGATTATCTAAGCGTAAATTCTCCGGGTTATTTATTCGTTATTCCGCTTACAACGGTTGACAATAAAGATATGGTACATGATAAAGAAGGCTATTTTCGGTTGATGCCCTTTATAAAAAATTCACGCACGTATGATGTTGTAACATCACCGGAAATCGCCTGCGAAGCTGCTATGGCATTCGGATACTTTACTAAAATGCTTTCAGGCTTCAATGCATCTGAACTTGAAGTAACTCTACCTGATTTTCATAATCTCACACTCAGATATAAACAGTTCGAGCAAAGCCTGCAGAATGGTAATAAGGAACGCATAGCCGGTGCCAAAGAAGCTATTTCGTACCTGCGTTCACAAAAAAAAATCGTCGCTGATTTTGAGATGATCTCTACAGATAAAAATTTTAAAAGACGCGTTACCCACCATGACACAAAGATCAGCAATGTGCTGTTTGACCACGAAGCGAAAGGCCTTTGCGTTATTGATCTTGACACTACCATGTCCGGATATTTTATCAGCGACGTCGGCGACATGATGCGCACTTATCTTTGTCCGTTCAGTGAAGAAGAAAAAGATGTATCTAAAATTACAGTAAGAGATGAATACTTCACAGCAATAGCAAAAGGATATCTCCGGGCAATGAATGAAGAACTTACACCTTCAGAGCTTGATCATTTTGTTTATTCAGGAGACTTCATGATCTATATGCAGGCCGTACGCTTTCTTACTGATCATTTCAATAACGATATCTATTATGGTGCAAAGTATGAAGGCCACAACTTTGTAAGGGCAGAAAACCAGATTGCGCTTTTAAAAATTTACCAGAATAAAACTCCGATGTTCCGCGAACAGGTTTTATTACTGGCCGGCACTAATTACAAACAGATTAAATGACATTATGCAGACTGCAAAAGTAGAAGTACCATCAACTCAAAAATCAAATTATTCGGCTGTATTAATTATTGGAATTTTATTCTTCGTATTCGGATTCGTTACCTGGCTGAACGGAGCATTGATTCCATTCCTTAAACTTGCCTGTGAACTTAAAACAGACACCCAGGCATTTTTTGTGACTACAGCCTTTTATATGGCGTATTTTTTTCTCGCCATTCCCCTGTCTAAAATTTTACGATTCACCGGATTTAAAAAAGGGATGGCCCTCGGACTATTTATTATGGCCATCGGTTCAGTAATTTTCATCCCGGCAGCTAATGCAAGAAGTTTTCCTTTATTCCTTACAGGACTGTTTATGCAGGGAATGGGTCTTGCCTTATTGCAGACGGCATCAAATCCATATATGAGCCTTCTTGGTCCTATTGAAAGTGCCGCGAAACGTATAAGCATCATGGGAATCTTCAACAAAGGAGCCGGAATGATCGGACTGCTGATACTTAGTACTATCGCATTAAAAAATGCTTCTGCCCTGGAAGCGAAAATTATTGCAACAACCGATCTCGCACAGAAGGAAGTATTGCTCGACGAACTTGCAGCAAGGATAATCTCTCCATATATCATTATTGCAATTGTTCTGGCTGTAGTTGCCGCTCTCGTAACTATATCACCACTTCCGGAAGTAGATACAGATAAAGAAGATCAAATCATACCGGGACAAACAAGGAAAACAAGTGTGTTCGCTTATCCGCATCTGCTGCTGGGTGTTTTATGTATTTTCCTTTATGTAGGTGCAGAAGTAATGGCGGGTGATGCAATAGGCATGTACGGAAGGTCTATGGGTATGTCGCTCGACGAAACAAAATATTTTACCATTTTCACGCTCTTTGCCATGCTGGTAGGTTACATTATTGGAATTTCAACAATTCCAAGGATCATGTCACAGCAAACTGGATTAAAGATTTCTGCAATTCTGGGAATCATTTTTACTACGTGTACTTTCTTTACACATGGATACACATCCATCACATTTATCGCTCTTCTTGGGCTATCGAATGCACTGATGTGGCCAGCGATTTTTCCTCTTGCTATTTCAGGACTGGGACGTTTCACAAAAATCGGCAGTGCCATGCTCGTGATGGGTATTGCGGGCGGCGCCCTGATTCCATTGCTTTACGGGCACCTGAAGGATGAAAACAGGCTGGGTAACAGTCTTTCATTCTTTGTTTGCATGCTTCCGTGTTATATCTACATCTTATATTATTCAATTTCGGGTTACCGTGCAGGCAAGAAAAACCCCATTAATAAATAATGGGGTTTAACCAAAACTAACTGCAAAATATAATTTGCATCTACTCTAATCTAACAAAAATCTGGGTAAGAGCCTAGAACAAATTACACTTATATTGAACATTTGAGAAATTTGTTGAAAATCCTCCTCAGGCATCCTGTTCACGATGCTGCTTATTCATGAAAATGCCCGTCATTTCTGTTTTCTGCTGACCGCCAGAAAAATCTGATTCTGGCATAAATTTTTTGCTTTTTTATCAAAATCTAGATTATGGCAGATAAAAAGATAGACCGAAACAAACTTCCACATCCAGAGAAAACCAATAAGGAACACAAGAGCCAGGAGGAGTTTGACGATAAAGCAAAGGCAGAGAGGGACTCAAAAAAAGGAAAAAAGGTTAATCATATAGCGAAGGATCTACCAATATACTAAGCGATAGTACAATATGTGGAATTCGGCAGTACGTTGAAACACAGAAAAGTCCATTACTCAGTAATGGACTTTTTATTTAGAATAACGTATAAATAAATGGAGCCATAGCGCTACCCCCGCCAAAAACAATCAGCAGACCGAACAACAGTATTACAAGTATTACCGGAACAAGCCAGTACTTTTTCCGATCTCTCATGAAATTCCACAAATCTCGCAGAAAATCCATTGTTTATAGTTTGTTGTATTGTTCAAGTGCCTTCTCAAGACAATCCATTGCCTTACCCAGCCTGTCGCAGTTAAGCACATATGCAAGTCTTACTTCCTGTTTACCCAATCCTGGATTACCATAGAATCCTGTTGCAGGAGCGAGCATCAAAGTTTGATTATTATAATTGAAGCTCTCGAGCAGCCACTGACAGAATATATCAGAATCATCTATTGGCAATTTAGCTATGGCATAAAATGCTCCTCCGGGATTGGGACAAAATACACCCCGCATTGAATTCAACCTCGAGACCATCAGGTTTCGCCTTTTCATATATTCCGCCTTCGTTTCATCGAAATAGTTTTCCGGAAGGTCTACGGCTGCTTCTGCAAGAATTTGTGCAAATGAAGGTGGGCTCAACCTTGCCTGGGCGAATTTCAGTACGGTATTTACCAGTTCCGTATTACGGGTTACCAGTGCACCAAGCCTTGCACCACATGCACTGTACCGTTTTGAAATAGTATCCATCACCACTACATTATCATCCGCATCAGGAAGTTGCAGCGCACTGAATTGAGTTCCTGCATAGCAAAATTCACGGTATGCTTCGTCAGAAAACAAATAAATGTTATGCTTTTTAACGAACTTCTTGAGTATTTCAAGTTCTTCCCTGGAGTATAAATACCCTGTAGGATTGTTAGGATTGCAAATGATAATAGCTTTTGTACGTGGAGTGATGGCTTTTTCAAAATCTTCAATTGGGGGCAAAGCAAATCCTGATTCTATTGAGGCAGTGATAGGTTTGATAATAATATTGGCTTCAACAGCAAATCCGTTATAGTTCGCGTAAAAAGGTTCTGTTGTGATGACCTCATCACCCGGATCAAGCGCGGCCATAAAACCAAAAAGGATCGCTTCCGATCCTCCGGTAGTTACAATAATGTCTGTATGTTTGATACTAATCCCGTTTCTTTTATAGTATTCTACCAGTTTACGCCTGTAACTTTCGTTACCGGCGCTGTGACTGTATTCGAGCACTTTGAAATCGGAATGCCTTACAGCGTCAAGAATTGGCTGCGGAGTATTAATATCGGGCTGCCCGATATTAAGATGATAGACTGTTACACCTTTTTTTTTGGCAGCCTCAGCATAAGGTACCAATCTTCGGATTGGCGACGCGGGCATTATGAGCCCGCGGTTACTGATCTGTGGCATGCCGCAAAGATAAGTGGCAGGCCTAATTATTTGCTTTTAGTCTTTTGGAACTGCGCGTAAGCGTCTGCATTCAGTACTTCACCTTTGATGGTAACCACCATTGGCTGTTCTGCTCCCGCAACTTTAATAGTTATCTGTTTAGTAAATGCACCCGGTGCAGCGGCGTTGAAACCAGCCTTCACCTTATCGCTTTTACCTTTTGCGATCGGAGCCTGTGGCCAGGATGGAGTTGTGCAGCCGCATGAAGCAGTAGCAGTTTCAATTACAACAGGCTTTTCGCTGATGTTCGTGAACTGAAATTCATGATTTACAGGAACACCCTGCTTTATCTTTCCGAAATCGTATACTTTTTCTTTGAAGTCTACAAGTTCATCAGCCTTTTTAGACTGGGAAAAAACAGCAGTTGATAAAAACATTACAGATAAAGCCAGCATGAGAGTCTTCATATCTTCCGTATTTATTATTTTAATGTAGATAATGACGCATTTGGAGGAGCAGAGGTTGTAGGCATCGGATAAACTTCACCGGTTATTTTTAAACCTTTTACCTTATCTCCGTAATAAATTGTGATAGTCTTCTGAAACTTTCCTTCTGATGATGCATTAAATCCTACCTTAATAAGTGATGTGGCGCCTGGAGCAACAGGTTCCTGTGACCATTCAGGCGTAGTACAGCCGCATGAAGCCTCAACATTATCAATCATTAGAGGCTTATTGCTTTTATTCAATATTTCGAAGTTGTGTGTTACGGGCCTTCCCTGCGGAATCTTTCCAAAATCAAAAGAAGTTTCCTTCACATCCAGTACCTCTGAAGGTGACTTCCCCAGTTTTTGGCCAAAACCTGTAAAAGGGGCAACTGAAAACAGTAAAAAGGAAAGGTATAAACTCTTCACTCGAACCCATTTGAATGAGTATCAAAAATACACGTTAACAGTCCAAAGCGCAATTAATTTTCAATCTTTCAACCATTTTTTAACGCTTTAGAGCTGATTTATAAAATTGCTTAGGTTTGCCACATGGAACATGAGGAAAACACCTCTTCTACGGCCACAGAAAAGTTATCTTTCAATCACTTCCGCCAGGAGGTGCTCCATGATTACCGATTGTGTTGCGAAAGTCGTGAGGTGAGCCTTCTCGGAAGAAAGGAAGTGCTTACAGGCAAAGCCAAATTCGGAATTTTTGGAGACGGTAAGGAAGTAGCGCAGGTGGCCCTGGCCAAATTCTTTCAGCCAGGGGATTTTTTATCGGGGTATTACCGGGATCAGACGCTGGCATTCGCTACAGGCCAGGCAACCATAGAAGAGTTCTTTTCACAGCTCTATTCAGATCCCGACACGGCAAATGAACCTCATAGCGGGGGCCGCCAGATGAACTCACACTTTGCCACTCCGTTTGTAGATGAAAACGGCGAATGGCTCGACCTGGTAAACAGAAAAAATATAGCTGCGGGACTCGCACCAACTGCAGCACAGCTTCCACGCGCAGTAGGATTTGCGCTTGCGTCAAAATTATTCCGGAATAATGCGGCGCTTAAACAGTTTGCATCATTGAGCAACAATGGAAATGAAATATGCTTTGCCACTATCGGCGATGCTTCAACATCCGAAGGACATTTCTGGGAAATTATCAATGCTGCCGGAGTGCTGGAAATACCGCTTGCTGTATTTGTATGGGATGATGGGTATGGAATCTCTGTTCCCCGGGAATTGCAAACCACCAAAGGTTCGATATCCGAAGCATTAAAAGGAATGCAGAAGAAAGACGGAACAAACGGCATCAATATTTACAAATTGAAGGCCTGGGACTATGCAGGAATGTGCGAAGTGTTTGAGATGGCCATCCGTAATATGCGCCTGACACATGTACCCGCATTGTTCCATGTAGAAGAGGTAACGCAGCCACAGGGGCATTCAACTTCAGGTAGCCATGAACGTTATAAAACACCTGAAAGGCTCGAATGGGAAAGAACGTGGGACGCCAACCGCAAATTCCGGGAATGGATAATAGCGAACGCGCTCGCCAGTGAAGAAGAACTGAATAACATTGAAGTAGCGGCAAAGGACCATATCAGAAAAAGCAGGCAGGCTGCGTGGAATAGATACAGTGAGGCAATACATGTTTTTGTTAAAAGGGGAGCAGAATTGCTCGCGGCGCTGATCAATAACAACGTTGATGTAAACGGACAGATTGCTGCAGCAAAAAAAGAACTCGTCACAAACAGGGAACCACACCGACGTGATGTTCTTAAAGCCCTGCATACAACAATACTTGCTGTTGGCGATTCACCACAGGTCCACGAAGTGAAAGAATATTATGATGAACTGAAGAATGAAAGTTATGCGCTTTATGCTTCTCATCTTTATGATGAATCTCCTAAAAGTGCCAGGCTTATCACAACCAGCAGTGTCAAATACGCGAATGATGCTACACTACACAATGGTTACGAGATCATCAACAGGTATTTCGATGAATTGTTATCAAGTAACGCTAAAGTTGTAGCGTTTGGTGAAGATGTTGGGAAAATTGGGGATGTAAACCAGGGCTTCGCAGGTTTGCAGGCAAGGCATGGCGAAAACAGGGTGTTTGATACGGGCATCAGGGAAATTACAATTGTGGGGCAGGGCATTGGTCTTTCTATGCGGGGCCTTAAACCTATCGCTGAAATTCAGTACCTCGACTATATTTATTATGCTTTGCAGACCTTAAGTGACGATGCAGCTACCATGCATTGGAGAACTAAAGGGCGACAGAGCTGCCCTATGATCGTTCGCACCAGAGGTCACCGGCTCGAAGGCATCTGGCACAGTGGCTCACCACTCGGAACGATCATCCATTCACTTCGTGGTTTTCATATCTGTGTTCCCAGAAACATGGTTCAGGCGATCGGTTTATACAATACTTTACTGAAGGGCAATGATCCTGCGATTGTGATTGAACCATTGAATGGTTACAGGCTTAAAGAAAAACTTCCTTCAAATATTCTTGATTTTACTGTTGCGCTCGGCCACCCTGAAATCCTTTCGGAAGGAACTGACATCACAATTGTTTCATATGGATCTACCTTGCGCATCATAGAAGAGGCTGCTGTAATTTTGCAGAAATATAATGTAAGCCTTGAAATAATAGATGTGCAAACGCTCCTTCCTTTCGATGTAACCCAATCAATTCTAACTTCACTGAAAAAAACCAACCGGATCATTTTTATTGATGAGGATGTTCCCGGAGGTGCGGCCGGATATATGTTTAATATGGTGATGGAAAAACAAGGCGGTTTCAGATGGCTCGACACAGCTCCCCGTACTATTACAGGCAGGCAACACCGTCCGAGTTATGGTAGTGATGGGGATTATTTCAGCAAGCCTAACGTGGAGGAAATTATTGAAAATGCTTTAGAAATGATGAGTGAATAATATTAGCTCAGATTATGAAACACTTTTTGAACATCTTCATCCTGCTCAAGTTTATCAACCAGTTTTAAAACCTCCGTTGCCTGCTCTTCAGGCAACTGCACTGTTGTAGAAGGTATCCACTCCACTTCCGCGCTTATCGGATGCAATCCTTTTTCTTCAAGTGCCTTCTGCATATTTCCGAAATCACCAAACCCCGTTCTGAGAACAAGCACATTTTCTCCATTCTCACCGGTGCCCTCCCCCATTTCTTCAAGACCGGCATCAATCAGCTCAAGTTCCAGGTCATCTGCATTTACGCCTTCAGGTTTCAATTTGAAAACACCCATTTTTTTAAACTGGAAACTCACACTCCCGCTGGTTCCAAGTGAACCATTTCCTTTATTAAAATGCGAGCGTACATTAGCAACTGTACGTGTAGTATTATCGGTAGCCGTTTCAACAAGTATTGCAACTCCATATGGTGCATATCCTTCATACAGTACTTCTTCGAAATTCGCCATCTCTTTACCCGACGCACGTTTTATTGCCGCTTCTATCCTGTCTTTGGGCATATTCACGCTTCGCGCGTTCTGAATGCACCTTCTTAAAGCAGGATTAGTTGCAGGATCCGGTCCGCTTACTTTTACGGCAATCGCTATTTCCTTTCCTATCCTGGAAAATTGTTTTGCCATCCTGTCCCACCTGGCAAACATGGTGGCCTTTCTTACCTCAAATATGCGACCCATAAGTTACTGTTTCGGAAAATTTTGTTGAAGCTTACTGTTTTTTCTGCCGTATGAAAAGTAGATGACCAATCCGATAATTAACCATACAATCAGTCTTAACCAGTTTGTCCATCCAAGACCAAAGATCATAGCACCACAAACCAGAATTCCCAGGATTGAAACTACCGGTACCATCGGTGTTTTGAATGCCCTTGGAATATCGGGATGTTTTACACGCATGATCCATACACCGGCACAAACGATCATAAATGCAAATAAAGTTCCGATACTTGTCATTTCACCGACAATATCTTCAGGTACGAATCCGGCAAATACACCGCAAATAATAAGAATGATCCAGTTTGCTTTATAAGGTGTTCTATATTTTGGATGAACATCGGAGAAAACTTTTGGCAGCAAACCATCCTTGCTCATAGAATAGAAAACCCTGGACTGACCAAGCAGCATCACCAATATAACCGATGAAAACCCCGCGAGTATTGCTACTGTTATAAGGTTTGAAAGCCATTGAAATTGGGGTATCCAATGGCCATTTACCATTTCACCTTTCATATGTTCAATGGCATACGAAACCGATGCTTCTTTACCATGTGTTCTGAAATCTTCGGTGCTGGCCACACCTGTAAGAACATACGAGAAAAGGATATATAGTATGGTACAGACAACAAGGGAACCCAGAATTCCTATAGGCATGTCGCGTTTAGGATTTTTAGCTTCTTGGGCTGCAGTGGAAACTGCATCGAATCCTATAAAAGCAAAAAATACCACACCAGCAGCGCCAAGAATTCCAAGCAATCCTCCGAAATGAGTTTTTATTCCCTGCGAGTTGGTATAATAACCCGAATCAGGAATAAAAGGTGTATGATTTTCAGGACGGATATAATTCCATCCTATTGCAATAAAAATTAAGACGATAGCAACTTTTAATATTACAATAAAGGTATTGAGGGTAGCCGATCCCTTTGTTCCTCTTATCAACACCATGGTTAACAAAAAAACGATAAATAGTGCTGGTAAATTGATGATCCCATAAACACCCGACATACTATGTTCGAATGGAGAATGCGACCATTCATAAGGAATACTCCCTCCGAATATGCCTAGAAATTTATTGAAATACTGGCTCCAGGCAATCCCAACTGTTGCCGCACCTACGCCGTATTCCAGTATAAGATCCCAACCTATTATCCATGCGATGAATTCGCCCATTGTTGCATAAGAATAGGTGTATGCACTGCCTGCAACAGGAATCATCGATGCGAACTCTGCATAACACAGACCCGCAAACGCACAACCCACAGCAGCAATAATAAATCCTATGGTTACTGCAGGACCTGCATGTTGTGCAGCGGCCGCCGCAGTTCTTACAAACAAACCAGCTCCAATGATAGCACCGATTCCAAGAGCAATCAGGTTCGACGCACTTAAAGTTCTCTTGAGGCCTTTCTCCTTATCATCAGCTTCAATGAGTAAAGACTGAATTGGTTTTTTGACGAATAAACTCATAAGAATTAAATAAATTAGGATTTTAGGTAGTAAGCAAATAAAAAAAATCAGGCGGGAAGATATATATTATCTTGCAGAATTATCATTACCGTATAGATGAAAAAAGGCAGCAGTGTTACTACATATATCGTTATAGCGCTGGTTGCCGGTATCATACTTGGGTTTATACTTAATGAAAATAGTAACCCTGCGCGCATAGACAAGATAACAGAACCTTTCTCGTTACTTCCCGATGTTTTTCTCCGTCTCATCAAAATGATCGTTGCACCTCTCGTTTTCTTTACGCTTGTTGTTGGCGTAGCAAAACTGGGCGACCTCAAAACGGTTGGACGAATCGGCGCAAAAACATTACTATGGTTTTTAGTCGCATCCATGATTAGCCTCCTGCTCGGAATGGTGCTGGTAAATCTTTTCAAGCCTGGTATTGCCATGCACCTTCCCCTGCCTGCACAAAGTATTCCCGCACCTTTAACTGGTAATGGGTTAAGCCTGAAAGAATTTTTACATCACGTATTTCCTTCAAGCGTTATTGATGCAATGGCTAAAAATGAAATTCTTCAGATCGTGGTGTTCGCACTTTTTTTTGGTGTCGCCACCGCTTCAATCGGAGAACCTGGAAAATCGGTGATCAGAGTTTTCGATACCATTTCACACATCATCCTTAAGATCACCGGTTATGTAATGACGCTGGCACCGCTAGCCGTTTTCGGTGCCATGACAACCATCGTTGCAAAGCAGGGTCCGGGTATCCTTAAAACATATTCGATTTTTATAGGTGAGTTCTATTTCGGTTTACTCCTTTTATGGATGATACTTCTCGCAGCAGGGGCTATATTTATCAATAAAAGAATCTTTGAATTGTTCCGAAGAATCAAGGAACCTGTGCTGCTTGCTTTCAGCACATCTACGAGCGAAGCAGCTTTTCCTAAATTATTGCTTGAACTCGAACGGTTCGGATGCCGGGATAAGATCGTAAGCTTTGTACTTCCGCTAGGATATTCCTTTAATCTCGACGGAAGTATGATGTACATGACATTCGCTACATTGTTCATTGCACAGTCATATGGTATTCATCTCGACTTCGGCACACAGCTCAGTATGCTGCTTGTATTAATGTTAACGAGCAAGGGCATAGCTGGTGTGCCACGTGCATCACTTGTTGTAATAGCGGGAACATTGTCTACTTTTAACATCCCCGAAGCAGGGCTCGCCCTTTTATTGGGTATCGATCCTCTGCTTGATATGGGACGCAGTGCAACAAACGTAGTAGGTAATAGTGTTGCCACCGCTGTAGTAAGTAAATGGGAAGGATCGCTGGAAAATTAAATCAATTAGTAACAATTATTATGTTCCTCATAGACGCATTCAACTGGACTCAATTATTACAACCTCAATTCTATATTGATAATGGCGGCTTGTGGCTTGTGCTGTTCATCATTTTTGCAGAAACAGGATTGTTCGCCGGATTTTTTCTGCCCGGTGATTCGCTGCTTTTCGTAGCCGGCATTTACAGCCAGGACCTGGCAAAATCAATTGTCAGCACGGGCAATGAACACATCGACCTGTTGCTGATCATCGTGCTCACCGCAATTGCGGGAATACTTGGCAACACGATGGGTTATTGGTTTGGAAGAAAAATAGGGCCGTCTATGTTTCATTGGAAAGACCGCTTACTTTTTAAACAGCGATACCTGTACCAGGCAAAAGAATTTTATGATAAACATGGCGGTGGGGCCGTGATCTTTGCAAGATTTCTGCCGGTAATCAGAACCTTCGCTCCTATTGTAGCAGGTATAGTACAGATGGATCGAAAAAAATTCACCTTTTTCAATATTGTCGGTTGTATTGCATGGACTGCATCAATGCTTGCCGCCGGACATTATCTTCAACAGATATTTGAAGAAAAATTCGGTTACGACCTTAAAGAACATCTTGAAGTGATTGTACTGGGAATTGTATTTGTCACCACTGCACCCGTATTGTATAAACTTATTTTCAGCCGCACAAAGAATACATCAGAACCGCTTAATTCTTCTGAATAATGACCAAAACAAATTATGGGATATTCTCAGTTCCGGTTATCGTCGCGGCACTGGGATATTTTGTAGACATCTATGATCTGCTCCTTTTTACTATTGTTCGTGAACCCAGTCTCCGGGATCTGGGCGTGATAGATGCAAACATGATAGCTGCCAGCACAAAGATCATCAACTGGCAGATGACCGGTTTGCTTATCGGTGGTATTATATGGGGAATGATGGGAGACAAGCGTGGAAGATTAAGTGTGCTCTTCGGTTCCATTATGCTTTATTCAATTGCCAATTTTCTAACCGGGTATGTAACTGACATCAATCAATATGCAGGCGCAAGATTTTTTGCTGGCCTCGGTCTTGCAGGCGAACTGGGTGCAGGTATAACGCTGGTGAGCGAGTTGTTACCAAAAAACAAAAGAGGTGTGGGTACATCTCTTGTAGCTGGCATCGGCTTGTTCGGGGCAGTGTTCGCGTATTTTACCTTCCAGTTTACCGATCACGACTGGCGTTTGTGTTATAAGATCGGTGGCGTACTCGGCATGTTACTGTTGTTTCTTCGTATAAGCGTAGCCGAGAGCGGAATGTTCAGGCAGATAAAAATGAGTGCAGATGTACAGCGTGGAAATATTCTCATGTTTTTTAATAACAGTGACCGATTCAAAAAATATCTTTTTGCCATACTCATTGGATTGCCCACCTGGTACGTTATCGGCATCCTTGTAAACTACAGCAATCGTTTTGCAAAAGCTTTTTATGGCGACACTTCAGTAGACAGTGGAAAAGCCATCATGTATTCATATATAGGTATTGCAATCGGCGACATTTTAATCGGACTTGTCAGCCAGTATTTTAAAAGCCGCAAAAAAGCGCTTTTTATTTTTTATGGACTCACCATAGTATCCGTTATTTTATTTTTTTCAGCCGTAAACACCAACGACACAATGATGTACGCGATATGTACGGCAATGGGATTCAGCACCGGCTTCTGGGCAATCTTTGTAACAATGGGTGCTGAGCAGTTCGGCACTAATTTAAGGGCTACTGCAGCCACCACAATTCCTAATATGGTGCGGGGGTCACTGCCTCTGCTGAATATGCTGTTCAAAGATATTTTTCAGGATAATTTTCATTGGAACATTGTCCATAGCGGAATTATAACAGGCATCTTTACCATTATTATAGCCCTGGTCGCTGCATATAAAACAAAAGAAACTTTTCATAAAGACCTTAATTACGTGGAAAGGTAACAGCTATGAAATTCCTTGTTATACGATTTTCTTCAATTGGTGACATTGTACTGGCATCGCCGGTTCTACGTTGCCTGAAGAAACAGGTAATGACAGCAGAAGTACACTTTCTTACTAAGTCATCTTTCAAAGCAGTAACAATTGCAAATCCATACATCGACAATTTTTTTTATTATGAAGATGATATTAATACAACTATAGATCTGCTGAAAAAAGAGGAGTACGATTACGTGATAGACCTGCAAAATAATTTACGATCAAATAAAATGAAACGGGCCCTTGGAGTAAAATCGTACACTATTGACAAACTGAGCTTTCAGAAATTTCTTCTTACAAAACTCAGCATAGATATTATGCCCGGCCGGCATATTACCAAACGAAGCCTTGATACCGTAGCACAATTTGGTGTTATAGATGACGAAGGCGGACTTGATTATTTTATTCCTGAAGCAGATAGGGTAAAAGAATCTGATATCCCTGCATCGCATCATGCAGGATACATTGCGATTGTAATAGGGGCGTCGTATTACACAAAAAAATTACCGGTTCACAAACTGATAGCCTTGTGCAGCGGTATCAACCATCCGGTTATGCTGATTGGCGGGAAGGAGGACGCTGAAGCAGGCGAACAGGTTGCTGCTTCCAGCCAGGGTAAAGTATATAATGCCTGCGGAAAATTCAACCTTAATGAATCAGCGGACCTTGTAAGAAGATCAAAGCTGGTAATATCACACGATACCGGTCTTCAATATATTGCCGCTGCTTTCAACAAAAATGTTCTGGCCATCTGGGGTAGTACGTCGCCACGACTGGATGTAGTACCTTATTACAGCAAATCCTTTGTGAGTGGTCTGAAAGAATTGCCTTACGAAAATATTATCAGGCAACCTGAGTTGAAGTGCCAGCCATGCAGCAGGTATGGCAATAAAAAATGTCCGCTTGGCCACTTTAAATGCATGGAACAAATGGACATTCAATATATCATTCAACGTGTTGAATACCGCTTAGGCCGGTAAGGAAGCGAGCACATCATTCATATTTCGTACTGCATCTGCGCTTTTGTTGAACATTGCCTGCTCGTCTGCGCTAAGGTCAAGACTTATGATCTTTTCCCATCCGTGTTTTCCTATCACGACAGGTACACCAAGACAAATATCTTTTTGCCCCCATTCACCTTCGAGTGCCACACAGCAGGTAAATAATTTCTTTTCATCGCGAACAATTGCTTCAACGAGTGCCGCACCCGCCGCTCCCGGAGCATACCAGGCAGATGTGCCGATTAACTTGGTGAGTGTTGCACCGCCTACCATTGTATCAGAGATGATCTGCTGTTGTTGTTCAGCGCTTAAAAATTTTGTTACGGGCACACTGTTCCACGTTGCCAATCTCATGAGAGGAATCATGGTCGTATCGCCATGGCCACCCACAACGATAGCGTTGAGATCAGCGGCGCTGGCTCCGAGATGCTGGCTGAGCTGGAATTTGAATCTTGCACTGTCCAGTGCACCACCCATTCCGATTATCCTGTTTTTTGGAAGACCGGTGGATTTAAGTGCGAGGTAAGTCATCGTATCCATAGGGTTACTGATAACAATGATGATGGCGTTCGGTGAAAACTTAAGGATATTTTCAGCAACACCCTTTACGATACCTGCATTTACCCCTATCAGTTCTTCTCTCGTCATGCCGGGTTTCCTTGGTAGTCCTGAAGTGATCACTACCACATCGCTTCCGGCAGTTTTTGAATAATCGTTTGTAGAACCTGTTATCCTTGTATCAAAACCCAGAAGGGCGGCCGTTTGCATCATATCCTGCGCTTTTCCTTCCGCCATTCCTTCTTTGATATCGAGCAAAACAAGATCGGTTGCCAGTTCTTTACGGGCAATATTATCTGCGCAGGTTGCACCAACGGCACCGGCGCCAACTACAGTAACCTTCATGGAGTTATGTTATTTTGGATGAGCAATAAATTTGGGCAGCAAAGATAGCTATTTAGCCTCATCCATGATGCCGTTCTTTACTGCATACATCACCAGGCCAGCCATTGATTTGGCGCCCGTTTTTGTTTTCAGCTTATCCCTGATAGCCTCCACTGTTCGTGGGCTGATCTCAACAATATCCGCAATTTCCTTGGTTGTTTTTTCTTCACACATCAATCTTAATACACGCAGTTCCTTTTCTGAAAGGTCTGCTTCAGCACCGCCGTAAACATCCGTACGTTTTGTTCTTAATCCAGCCAGGAGCGCTTTGTTGGTAAGTTCGTTAAAGAAGAATTCATTTTCGAAACAGGTTTTAATAGCCTCGTAGATGGTTTCTGAATCTGAATTTTTTGTCAGGTAGCTGTTAGCCCCTATTTCCATAAGCTTGGAGATCATGGAATGATCGTTATGCATGGAAAGTATGATAACCTTAGCTTCCGGTCTGATCTTTCTGATCTCCGGAAGTGTTTGAATTCCATCCATTATCGGCATCTGAATATCGAGGAGAATAACATCGGGCTCGATGTGTTTCAATAAATTAAGAAGTTGCATTCCATTGTCCGCTTCTGCAATCAGCTCAACATCTTTTTTAACCGATAAAGCAGTTTTAACTCCGGCGCGGAACAAAGCGTGGTCATCTGCAATAGCTACTTTAATTACTCTTGCTGAGTCGTGTTGTTTCATACGGTTTTTATTAAGATTGAATTAGACACAAGATGGTAAAATTTCATGATAAATACTAGTGGGGTGCTACGAAATTATACTATTTAATAATATACCCCTACTTATCAATAACGTGTGTTTACACATATTATTATAGCGCTTTTGCTATAAATTCGTACGGTTTTTACTAACCGGATAGTAAATACCATATAAATATAATAGGGCATTTATGCTCTTGTTCACATTCTTATCCACATATACTTTTGTGACTCAAGTTGATTGATATTTTTCATTAGCACCAAAATCCAAATCCAAACCGTCCAAAAAGTCATTCCAGATATTCTATGAATCGCCGGGCTAAGATCCAATGTCAGTCAACTTCTTTTTTAAATCCAAAATCTTAGGGTAAAATTGTTCTTACACAACCGTTGTCCTGTTGAACGAAATTAAAATCTGATTCTCCTGTTGATCCCATCCATTGAACGCCAAATCTGGTAAGTTCTGCGAGATTGAAATTTTTTTGCCTGCATTGTTATAATAATAATGGAGGCAATTTTTTTTTCGTAGATTAATAGTGCGATTTCATCATTAAGTTTTTAAACTTCCTATCATGACGATAGAACAATTCCAGCAACTGACTGAGATGGAGAAATTATGCGCCATCATGGAAACAGGGAGGCTTATGGCGCAGAAGCTGGAACCTTCTAAAAGGATCTTCCTGTATCGCCTTGAATCTTTTTTTGTTTCAGCCTGCTACTCCAATACTGAAGATCAGCTAACGGATGTTATTGCTTTTACAGATGTGGAAGAATCAACTCCGCACTTCCGTAAGTTTCTTATTTCCATCCACCCCGCTGAAAGGTGTTACGACACTCCTTCAATCTGATTACACACTTGCTTGCAATTATGTCTTATCATTAAACCAAGGTTGGTTTAAACATATTATTCATGTGTTTTACTTCAGCAATTACCGTAGTTCTACGGAATTGCACGAGTTGTTTCTTTTTACCTTGGCGGCCTTTTAAACTTAAAACCATCACAATTTGTACTACTTAAATGTGTTGATTCCGGCAGCACTAATCGGTATTTTTTATTTCGTCCATCTCGTTTTTACCGGCAGGCAAAACAGGGCACGTCAAAAGAAACTTCAGCATGATTTCCTTCAATCTCAGATAGAGATACAGGAACAAACTTTTGCCAGGATCTCGGCAGACATCCATGATAACATTTCACTTACTCTGAGCCTTTCTAAAATTTATCTGCACGACCTTGATTACAATGATCCACGTGATGTGAGCGATAAAATCAGTCTGTCAGTTAACCTGATAAAAAAGGCTATGGAAGATCTTAACAACCTAGCCCGGGCACTTAATCCTGAAACATTTGAGAAGTTCGGTTTGATTAAATCCATTGAAGAACAGGTGAACAACCTCTGTAATGCTGAATTATTTCAAATCAAATACAATGTAACCGGTATCCCCCGGTCAGCAGGCATTAATAATGAATTGATTTTATTCAGAATGATCCAGGAAGCACTCAATAATATAATAAAGCATGCAAATGCAACCCATGTCACGATTACCCTGGATTATAAGAAATGCAGTCTCACTGCGCGCATTCGCGACAACGGATCAGGTTTTGATCCGGGTGTCCAGCTTGTTAGTAATGGTTGCGGATTAAGCAACATGCGAAAGCGCGCCGGCATCATCAATGCACGCTTGCTCATTGACAGTAAGCCGCAAAATGGAACTTCAATTAAAATATTATTACCTCTAAACGCTAATAATTAAAATTAAATGGAATGTCAGTTAATAAAGATCGCACTCACAGATGACCATATTCTGTTAAGAAGCGCACTCGCAACAATTATTAATAAGTCAGAAAATTTTTCGGTAATTCTTGAAGCAGGCAATGGAAAAGAACTGATTGCCAAAATGGAAGCCGGAACATTTCCTGATATTATACTACTCGACCTTAACATGCCTGAATTCGATGGTTATGAAACTGCCAGATGGCTTCAATTGCATTATCCCGATGTTCATGTTATCATGCTTACCATGTATCACACAGAGTACACAATGATCAGGTTATTGCAGGCAGGAGTAAAAGGTTTCCTGAGGAAAGACACAGATATCAATGAGCTGCGTACTGCGATTTACAGCGTAATAAAAACAGGATACCATTACACGAATAATACCACCGGCCGGCTTATTAACATGTTCACAAGACACCAGGAGCAGTCAATGCTTATGAAATCTATGCTTAATGAAATGGAAATGCGCTTTCTCAGGTGGGTGTGTACTGAATTAACCTACAAGGAAATTGCCAATGAAATGCACCTGAATGTAAGGGCGGTAGACAACCTGAGGGACACCCTGTTCAAAAAACTTGAAGTAAAGAACCGCGTTGGCCTGGTAATGTTTTCGATGACGCACGGAATTAAAACTTTTTAATCAATGATCTTATTTCTCATCCCATACATGATAAGGCCGGCGATTGTTTTCGCGCCGACTTTCGTTTTCATGTTCTGGCGGATCGTTTCTACTGTCCGCGGGCTGAGAAAAACTTCTTTAGAAATTTCATCTGTTGTTTTATCCTCCGCAAGTAGTTTTAATATCCTTACTTCTTTCTCAGAAAATTTAACCGGATTAGGATAAAACTGCCTTACCTGGCGTTTCGTCTGAAGTTTAGATAACACTGCTTTATTAACGAGGTCGTTGAAGTAAAAGTCATCGTTCATGCAGCTCAGGATAGCCTGATAGATCTCTTCCGGGTCGGATGTTTTGGTGAGATAGGCGTTTGCACCCATTTCCATCATTTTTGTGATCATTTCCTGATCGTCGTACATGGTAAGGACGATAATCTTAACGTCGTCATATTCCTTTCGGAGCATTCCTATGGCATTAACGCCATCCACTTCAGGCATCCGGATGTCCATTAGGAGCACATCCGGCTTTTTCAATAGCATTTTATGCATCAGGTCCTTGCCATCTTCTGCTTCCCATAAAATGCGGAGATATTCTTTGTCTTTAAGGGCCATCCTGATACCGTCCCTGAAAATTTTATGATCGTCTGCAATGGATACTTTAATTACGAGTTCAGAACTCATCAGAGTTAGTTTAGAATAAAAGGGTTATGTAAGGGTTTACACTTATCCACATTAGCACTATCATATGTTAACAACTCGGGAAAAATCGGATTATTACGATGGTAAAAATACTGTCGGATGTTCGTGGTTTTTCGCTATTTTGTATCGTATATCACCGTTAGTATTCACGTAAAACGCTGCACTGTATTGAATTTGAAGCAAATTAATCCTTTTACTAAAGGAAACACCTATTGGTTAGGTTTTTTTTTTGAAGGTTTTTTATTATTCAAACTAACATTTTACCACCTCTAAAAACTTACGATTATGGTGAAAAATCAGACCCTCGCGAAACCAGTATCGGCTATCGGAGAAGAGATAGGAATTGAACTCGGACTTCAAATGGTAAACGACTATCAGGTGTCTAACCAGACTGATGTTCATTTCTATGAAATTGGAAGGAACATTCTGGATCAGATCCTTGCTCAGCCAGGTTGCGCCGGTATCAGATTCTACAACGCTTACAACGAAGCCGGAGAAAAGACACTTGTTTACGTTGGATTAAACAAGGCTGGTAAAGCTATTTTTGAATTCACCTGCATCAACAACGAAGGTGTTCTTGAAACAAACAAGGGCATCGTTGCTGACCGTATTAAAACCGGAAGCGGTGATCCAATCAGAACTTCTGATACAGAAGACTGGAACATCACAGTGGACTAAGCGATACTAATGTTTATTAAGTAGCGTTTAATATATTTGGTCGAATAAAAACCAGGTATAATAGACAATTTACTTACAAATATTAGTTATTGCTCTCACTTTGTGCCTTTACTCGTATTTCTCTTGTTCTATAGAAGGAATAAGTCATTATGGGTAAAGGTTCTTTTTTTGTTTGTCATCTTCTCTTTCCTCATTGATTCTTTACTTTTAAGGCTCGACACTGTTTCTCACCGCACTATCATTTATAACGTGTTGAGTGCCTTTACGTTGATCGAATACACCGTATTTTCTTACGTACTTTATTCAATAATAGACAACAGGATCTTCAAAGGTATCATCCTCGTGTCCAGTGCAGTTTTCTTTGTTTTTTCTATTTTTTACTTCTTTACAGTAAAGAATAATACCTTTGATTCGTTACCCGCCTCCATTGAATCCATACTTATAGTGGCCTTTTCAGTATTCTACCTGTTCGACCAGATGAACAAGCCACAGGTAATTTTCATTTACCAGGAACCTAATTTCTGGTTTGTTGTTGGTTTCATTATCTATTTTTCAGGTACGCTGTTTTTGTTCATCCAGGCCAGCAACCTGACCAAGGAAGTAAGAGATAACTTTTGGAAAATCAATTATTTTTGCAACATCATTAAAAATATCCTCTTCGCAATAGCGTTCTCTACTAAAAAGAGCAAAAACCTGCAGCAAACATTCGAAAACCCTTTTGAAAACGAGATATTCGAAAACCCTTACAAAACTTAAAACCATTCTTTAACCCTACATGATTCTTCTACAGGTCACAAATCAAGGCAGTGAGATCTCGTTTATGCTGTTCTTCGGAACAATAGGGATGCTGGTGCTGGCCATTGGAATGATCGTGTTCATCATATTCCACCAGCGTAAGGTTATCCGCTACCAGCTCAGGTTGCAGAAGCTTGAATACGAACAGCAGAAAACACTGCTTAACGCATCTATCCGTTTTCAGGAAGAAGAACGCCAGCGTATCGCCGCAGACCTTCATGATGATGCAGGGCCACTCCTTGCAACTGCACGACTGTATCTCACAGAAAATCTTGTGAACCTCGATAAAACATCGCAGCTCCAAAGTATATATAACGCCAAATCAATTATTGACGACACAATTCAGTTAATACGCAATATCTCTCATAGCCTTATGCCCCCTACACTTAAGAACTTTGGTCTTGAATCAGCTGTCAATGACCTGTTCCAGAAGATCAGCGGTTCAGGAAGTCTTAATGCCAGCTGTCGTTTCCACGACTACCGTGAGCGTTTGCATGCAGACCAGGAGCTTATTATTTTCCGTGTGATACAGGAGCTCATCAATAATATTCTTAAACATAGCCATTCAAGTTTCATACATCTTACACAAAATAACAGCGGATCAAAACTTTACATCAGGATGCACCACGATGGAAAGGGATTGACGCAATCTGATTTTGAAAAATTAAATAAAAGCAGCGGTGGTCTTGGCTTAAAAAATATTCAGAGCCGGCTAAAGCTGTTGCAGGGAAGAATATTTTTTGAGAAAGATCTGTCGCAAACTTATTATAAGGTAACAATAGAAGTTCCGAAAAGTGAAGAGATGATGGCAAAGGATGAAAAAGTGGTGACGTATTGATTTTTGCCGGCTCGTTGTGAAGTATGACCTATATATCTTAATTTTAGAATGACCAATATCAATTTTCACCTATGGGGCCTATCAAAGTAGCGATCGCGGATGATCATAAAATTTTCAGAAAGGGTGTAATACTTTCCCTGAGGCCATACCCTAATATCAAATTTGTACTCGAAGCGGAGAATGGCCAGGAACTCATAGATAATCTTCCAACTGCTCCTGAATCTCCTGATGTAATATTAATGGACCTGCGTATGCCGCAAAAAGATGGAATAGAAACAACAAAGGTTGTTGCAAAACTTTACCCGCATATTCATATCATCGCTCTTACCATGTATGAAGATGAACGGTTCGTGAGCCATATGATGGAAATAGGCGCCAATGGTTATCTTCTGAAAAGTGCCGATCCCGCAGAAATTAAAAAGGCGATAATGGAGGTGATGTCCAAAGGGTATTATCTCAACAATTTTGTAAACAGGATCCTTCTAAAAAAATCTCATGCCCGTCAGAAAGTTGCACCTACCATCACAAGCGAAATTACTTTAAGTGACCGTGAAAGGGAAGTGGTAAAATATATCTGCATGGAATTCACCGCTCATGAAATCGCTCAAAAGCTTGAAGTTAGCCCAAGAACCATCGAAGCAATAAAAGATCGTTTAATGGAACGCTTTGGTGCAAAGAACACTGCAGGACTTGTTTTTTTTGCAGTGAAGAATAACCTGATTGATTAAAGATTCATTTCAGGCACATCTCCTTCTATAACCAGTTTCCCTGCGGTTTTATTTTTAATTTCCTCAACAGTAACACCAGGAGCTCTCTCGATTAATCTGAATCCTCCTTCAGGCATTACATCCAACACTGCAAGTTCTGTCACAATTCTTTTCACGCATCTTACACCAGTCAGTGGCAATGTACAGGCAGATAATATTTTTGATTCACCTTTCGGATTCGTGTGCATCATTGCAACAATTATATTTCTTGCGCTGGCTACTAGATCCATTGCGCCACCCATTCCCTTTACCATCTTTCCCGGAATCTTCCAGTTTGCAATGTCTCCGTTTTCTGAAACTTCCATCGCTCCAAGAACAGTGAGGTCTACTTTGCCTGCGCGTATCATGCCAAAACTTTCAGCACTGTCGAAAAATGAACCGCCCGGCAGAATCGTTACAGTTTCCTTGCCCGCATTGATAAGATCCGGATCAACTTCAGCCTCATCCGGATAAGGTCCCATTCCGAGCATGCCGTTTTCAGACTGCATCATAATCGTTAACCCTTCCGGAATGTAATTAGCAACCAGGGTAGGAATGCCAATTCCAAGATTTACATACATGCCATCCTGCAGATCCTTAGCGATCCGTTTTGCAATGCCATATTTATCCAGTGCCATATGATTATTGATTTACGCGGACAGTTTTCTTTTCAACTTTTTTTTCGTAAGAACGTCCCTGAAATATTCTGTGTACATAAATGCCGGGAACATGAATATCATCCGGATCCAATTCTCCTGGTTCTGCGAGGTGTTCTACTTCAGCAATTGTGATATTGCCTGCCTTTGCCATGGATGTTGAAAAATTCCGTGTCGTTTTTCTGAAAATCAGGTTACCCAGTTTATCGCCTTTCCATGCCTTTACAAGTGCAAAGTGAGCATGAAGTGCATGTTCCATCAGGTACATCTTTCCATTGAACTCCCTTACTTCTTTTCCCTGTTGTATTTCCGTTCCATAACCGGCGGGAGTAAAAAATGCGGGGATGCCCCACCCTGCCATGTGAATACGCGTAGCAAGCGTTCCCTGCGGCATAAGATCCACTTCTAATTCACCGTTCAGCAATTGTTTTTCGAATTCAGCATTTTCGCCTACATAAGAGCTCATCATTTTTTTTATCTGTCTTGTCACGAGCAGCTGGCCTAATCCAAATCCATCCACTCCGGCATTATTACTTATGCAGGTAAGTTCCTTTACTTTAAGGCGAACAAGTGCTGCGATACAATTTTCAGGAATACCGGATAAGCCAAATCCACCGAGCATGATGGTTACACCGTCTGTGATGTCTTTCATTGCATCATCAGCGGAACTGAAAACTTTATTCATACAATCGTTATTTCTTTTTATCCAGCAAAGAGTCAGCAAA
>DATLDR010000188.1:0-9905 GCA_035525775.1 Flavitalea sp. | reverse complement strand
GGACGCGCAATCGATAAACTTGCCGCCGGCGAAGCCCTTACCTCCATCGGCGTGCCGGACGCCGTTTATATGGATCGCACTCCGCTTCGACCGCTACTTGGCGACAACTGGATGGAAGGGCAGATCTTATTTATAGATCATTTCGAAAATATTATAGTGAACATCACGCACGACCAGTTCGAGGAACAACGTCGCGGACGAAGCTTTAAGATCATTTTCAAAAGAGATGAAATGATCAATGTGATCTCTGAAACATACGCCAATGTAAAAGAAGGTGAAAAGCTTGCACTCTTTAATTCTGCCGGCTACCTTGAAATCGCCATCAATAAAGGAAATGCAGCCGGTCTCTTTGGCCTGCAGGGCTTTACTGAACGGTCAGGCAGTCAGCAAACGCGATTGTTTTATCAGACGGTGAGAATACAGTTTATTTAGTGGGCAAACTCAAAAGGCAGAGGCCAGACTGCAGAAGTAAGTCTGCCTTGGCGGGTCTTTGCGATTTCCTTGCGCCTTTGAGTGAAATATAAAAGCAGAACGCAAAAGGCAGACGTCAAAAGTAAAGTCCACCTTCGCGGGCTTTTGCGTCTTTGCGTGAAATGTAAAGGCAAACGCGAAAGACAAAAGGTTTGCTTCCTCGGATCGAGATTTCACGCGAAGGCGCAATGATTCGCAAAGGATATCTCATGTCTGCCTTTTGCCCTTTGCCCCTTTTCCTGTACGTTTGCGGAGTTTAAAAACGCCCTTTTATATGACATTCAAGAGAATGAACAATGTGGTAGGCTGGATAGTGTGCCTGGTTGCCTGTACCGTGTATGTATTAACCATGGAAGCAACGGGTAGCTTTTGGGATACAGGAGAATTTATCTCCAGTGCCTTTAAAGTACAGATCCCCCACCCCCCCGGAGCACCGATGTTTATTCTTATCGCACGTTTTTTCATCGTATTATTTGGCGATGATCCTGCAAGCGCAGCAAGAGGCGTGAACTTTATGAGCGCGATTGCCAGCGGTTTTACCATTTTATTTTTATTCTGGACCATTACACACTTCGCCAGAAAAATTCTGCATAAGGGTCAGCAGGAACTTACCAGGCAGCAGCTGATTGGCGTTATGTCTGCCGGTGTTGTTGGCGCGTTAGCCTATACTTTTTCAGATTCATTCTGGTACAGTGCTGTTGAAGGTGAAGTGTATGCGCTCTCTTCTTTATTTACCGCTATCGTATTCTGGGCAATTCTTAAATGGGAGCATGAAGTAGATGTAGAAAATAAAACAGATGGCCATCATTTTTCTCGTGCGGACCGGTGGCTGGTGTTTATATTTTTCATGATGGGTTTGTCGATCGGCGTCCACTTATTAAACCTCCTCACCATTCCTGCAATAATAATGGTGTACTATTTTAAAAGATACAAGATTACCCGCTGGGGTACTTTTTTTGCGTTTATTCTTGGATGCATTATTACCGGCATCATCCAAGTTGCTATTATTCAATGGTCTGTCAAGGGCGCGGGCGCTTTCGACATATTTTTTGTGAATGAAATCGGCACTCCGTTTTTCGCAGGATTTATTTTGTACTTCGTAGTGATGGCAGTATTGCTGGTGCTCGGATTAAAGTTTGGTCAGAAAGATGTTCAGAAATTTAAATCATTCCCTGTCTGGCTATCAGCTATTGTGTTGCTTTTCTGTTTTCCATTTCTTAAATCGGCCGGCAACTTTGTGATCTTCCTGCTGATATTAGGAGTTCTTATAGGGGTTTGCTATAACTATAGGAGCACCATTCACTCTTTCCTGAGAATTGCAATCTGGTCTACCATATTTATCATTATAGGTTACTCAACATACTTTACTACACTCGTTCGTTCAAATGCGAATCCGTCTGTTGATATGTATAATGTCGACAACCCCGTGAGCCTTGTAGGATACCTTAGCCGCGAACAATATGGCGACTGGCCGATTGTATACGGTCCGTTTTTCACCGAAGAAACCGAGAATGAAGATTTCGTGAATGCAGGCGACCTGTATGTGAAGGGAAAAGATAAATATGAAGTGGCAGGTAAGATTCAAAAGCAGGATTTTTCGAAAATGGAAACGGCGCATCCGTTTCCGCGTATGTGGGATAACGGCAACGAGCGCAACCAGCGTTTCGTTTACCAGGAATTTGGTGGTATTGGAGATGGAGAAAATCCAACAATGAAAAATGAAGTGGAATACTTTCTCGACTACCAGTTCAGATGGATGTACTGGCGCTACTTCATGTGGAACTTCGCCGGCAAGCAGAATGATCTGCAGGGATTAGGTAATATCCGTGACGGAAACTGGTACAGTGGAATAACCCCTGTCGACAAATTATTTCATAGCACAACAAAAGAATTGCCGGATACCGCGGGAGTCAATAACAAGGCGAATAATAAATTATATTTTCTGCCGCTGATCCTTGGCATTGTAGGTATTGCATTTCAGTATAGCCGGCATAGAAAAGATTTTATTGTATCGTTCTTACTGTTTTTCTTCACCGGCCTGGCGATAGTCATTTATTTAAATCAATCTGGCTACCAGCCACGCGAACGTGATTATGCGTATGTAGGATCATTCTATGCATTCGCTATTTGGATTGGTCTAGGTGTTTTATATGTCAAAGAAATATTATCGAAATACATTAAAGGTGATGGTGCGGCATACGCTGCTTTCCTCATTTGTCTGCTAGCAGTTCCGGTACTCATGGCGTCACAGGAATGGGATGATCACGACAGAAGCCAGAAAACACTTGCACGTGATCTTGGGAACGACTACCTGCAAAGCTGTGAAAAGAATGCTATCCTGCTCACATTCGGAGATAACGATACGTATCCTTTGTGGTATGCACAGGAAGTAGAAAATATCCGTCCTGACCTGCGTGTGATCAACTACAGCCTGCTGGGAACTGATTGGTACATCAATCAGCTGAGGTATAAATTAAACCAGAGTGATTCAGCTGATGTAATTTTTACAAACGAGCAGATCCAGGGTAACAATAGAAGTGTGATTCCGGTTTATGCGTTGCCTAATTATGACCAGAATAAATATTATGACCTTGAAACAATTCTGAGAAATGTTGTTGCAAGCGATGATGAGAGAAATAAAGTAGGCATGCAAAGTGGTGAACAGGCAAATGTGTTGCCGGTGCGTAAACTAACCATACCGGTTGATATCAATTATGTGAAGAAGAATATGAACTTCAACCCTGGTGATAGCATTGTGAGTGAGATCAAAATTGATATCACGCGGAACTATTTACAGAAGAATGATCTTGCTGTGCTGGCACTTCTCGCGGCGAATAAATGGAAACGACCTATTTATTTTACTTCAACACAGGAATTGAAAGCACTTGGCCTTGATAAATATGTCAGACCTGAAGGGTTGTCATACAGGCTTGTACCTGTTGAAAACAGTAATGTTGAAAGTGATGTTGCCTATAAGAACATCATGGAGAAGTTCAGATATGGAAATGCAGATAAGAAAGGTGTTTATTATGATGAAGAGAACAGAAGGCACATGAACAGCATCAGGTTAGCGCATGCTACCCTTGCGAAAGGACTGGTGAACCAGAACAGGAAAGATTCGGCGCAGAAGGTATTAAGAAAATATGATCAGGCCGTACTGGAAAGCAATGTGCCTTATGGCATGACCGCCAACAGGGGGAATTTTCACAACAGTGTTTCAGCCGATTTTCTTGATGCGGCTTATAGCAGCGGAGAGATGGCGCTGGCAGCCAAAGTGAATAAATCGCTGAAGAGAGATTTGGAACAGCAGATGAATTATTACAGGTCGCTTGGTGATGAAGAAATGAATAATGAACAGATGGCGATGCAGGCTGCCGGGTATCTGAATAATAAGGGATCAAATATTTATGACAGGCAGAGGACGTTCGCTTATGATATACTCTCCTCTTATCAGTTGCTGGAGCAATTGAAGCAGTGGGAAACTCAGTATAAAGCAGGACCGCCTGCCGCCAAGGATACTTTGAAATAATTGATATCAACTGTCATTTTGGGTCAGGTATTGCTTGAATCGCTGATTACGCAGTTCCTTCGTCGGCTTGCCGTCTCATCGGAATGAAAGTTTTTTTTTATTCTGCCCAAATAACAGTCCTCAATTCGTAACATTCTATTCAGAATTTCTGCCTTAACTTACGTGCATATGAGGGGGTATAACTTTTCAAAATACGACCCGCGTGCGGAAGGAAAATCGAAATTTGATCAGCTGCTGGACATCTTCATGCAACTGCTAACCTACACAAATGGTGATGTTGCAGAGGCTTTGAACTGGATGAACCAGCTCGACAAAGAATACCAGGTTACCAACGAAGAGTATGGAATGGGAGATTTCATTGAAGATCTCAAAGAAAAAGGATACATACAGGAAAATACCGGTCAGGGAACCATTAAGATCACACCCAAAACAGAACAGGGCATTCGAAAAAAATCGCTCGAAGAAATATTCGGCAAGCTTAAAAAAACAAAGCAGGGTGAACACCAGACTTTCAAACCTGGCCAGGGTGATGAACTGAACCCTGAAACAAGACCTTTCCAGTTTGGTGATTCTGTTGAACAGATTGATTTTACTTCTTCCATCCGCAATGCGCAAATCAATCATGGAATTGATTCATTCAGCATGAATGAAGATGACCTTGCCATTCGTGAATCGGATTATAAATCGCAGACATCTACCGTGCTGATGATCGATATCTCACATTCAATGATACTTTATGGTGAGGACCGTATCACACCCGCCAAGAAAGTGGCTATGGCACTCAGCGAACTTATCACTACAAAATATCCCAAAGACACACTTGACATTGTGGTTTTCGGAAATGATGCATGGCCGGTTGAAATAAAAGACCTGCCCTACCTGGAAGTTGGCCCATACCATACAAACACAGTTGCCGGTCTTGAAATGGCCATGGATATTTTAAGAAGAAGAAAAAATCCCAACAAGCAGGTGTTCATGATCACAGATGGTAAACCAACCTGCCTGAAAATAGGTAAGCGCTATTATAAAAATAGTTTCGGTCTCGACCGCAAGATCACCAACAGGTGTCTTAACCTCGCGGCGCAATGCAAGAAGTTGAAAATTCCGATCACTACTTTTATGATCGCGACAGATCCTTACTTGCAACGGTTTGTGCAGGAATTCACAGAAACAAATAATGGTAAAGCTTTTTTTGCTTCTCTCGACAGGCTCGGTGCCTTTATTTTCCGCGATTTTGAAAGCGGAAAAAGAAAAACGGTGTATTAATAATTGATCCAGTTAATTTATTCGGAGGATAAAAATGAATATCAGTAAGATAAAAACATTAGGCGAACTCAGGAACAGTGGGTATAAAACAAGAACGATAAAAGATGAAATTCGCGATAATCTCGTTGAAAGACTGCAGCAGAACCAATCTTCGTTCGAAGGTATTATTGGTTATGAAGAAACAGTAATTCCAGATGTGGAAAGAGCTTTATTGTCCAGGCACAACATCCTGTTTCTTGGTTTAAGAGGACAGGCGAAAACAAGAATGGCGCGGCAGATGACTGAACTGCTTGATGAACATATTCCTGTTATAGCAGGCAGCGAGATAAATGATGATCCATTAAAACCAGTTTCAAAGTATGCCCGTGACCTTATCAGGGAAAAAGGCGACAATACGCCGATAGAATGGTTGCACCGCAGCCAGCGTTATGGAGAAAAATTAGCAACACCGGATGTAAGCGTTGCAGACCTTATCGGTGACATAGACCCGATCAAAGCCGCAAACCTGCGCTTGAGTTTCGGAGATGAGATGGTGATCCATTATGGCATCATTCCACGAAGCAACAGGTGCATATTTGTGATCAATGAAATTCCTGACCTCCAGGCAAGAATCCAGGTGGCACTGTTTAATATACTCGAAGAAGGAGATGTGCAGATACGTGGTTTCAAACTGCGCATGCCGCTCGACATATTGTTTGTGTTTACCGCTAACCCGGAAGATTATACGAACCGTGGTTCAATCGTTACACCACTCAAAGACAGGATACAAAGCCAGATACTCACTCACTATCCGAAATCAATCGAAATTGCTTTATCTATTACAGAGCAGGAAGCATTTATACATGATCATCAACGGTCCCGTGTACGCATAAGCGATTTGGTTAAAAGGTTGATCGAACAGATTTCTTTTGAAGCAAGGGCCAGTGAATATGTTGATAAAAAAAGCGGCGTGTCTGCAAGGTTAAGTATTTCAGCGCTTGAGAATGCATACAGTGCGGCAGAGAGGCGCTCAATCATGAACAACGAGAATGAAACCCAGGTGTGGATTAATGATCTTGTTGGTATCATTCCTTCTATTACAGGTAAAATAGAGCTGGTATATGAAGGTGAGCAGGAAGGACCTTTCCAGGTGGCCATGAACCTCGTTGAAAAAGCGATCAGGTCACAGTTTGTGTCATACTTCCCTAATCCGGATGCATTAAAGAAAAAGAGAAGTTCCACAACGCAACAAACTGCGGAAAATCCATACAGGTCAATTATTTCATGGTTCGATAAAGGCAATGCGCTTAACATGTTTTTCAATACAAGGGATGATGAAAAAATGCGCGAGCTCTTTAAAGTAGATGGACTTCATGCATTGGTTAAAAAACATTTCAAGGGAGCGAATGATAAGGAAGCGGCTTTGCTGATGGAATTTGTGCTGCATGGATTAAGTGCATATTCGTTAATCAGCAAGAAGATTGTGGAAGGAAAAATTGAGTTCAAGGACCTGATGGGTTCGATGCTAAACCTTGGAAATGCTCCATATGAGGAGGAGGATAAAGATTTTAACTGAATTTATCTGGAAAGTCAAAAGTGAAATGTCAAAAGTGAAAAGTCAAAAGCGAAAAGTCAAAAGTCAAAAGCGAAAAGTAAAAAGTTGTAATAATCCAATGCTTACTTTTAACTTTTAACATTTCACTTTTTACTTCTTAAATGACATTCACTTCTCTTTCAAGCCCAATATTAAATTTTTTAATAACAGATAACCTCACTTGTTCGCTGAGATCATAGATCTCTTCGCCTGTGGCATTGCCATAATTTACAATCACCAATGCCTGCCGTTCATGTACACCAGCATCTCCTTTACGGTAGCCTTTCCAGCCGCATTGCTCAATCAGCCAACCGGCAGCGATCTTAACTGAATTGTTACTATGTGGATATGCAGGAACAGCCGGATGATTTTTTTTCAGTTCATCATATAGAGCAGCAGAAATTTCAGGATTCTTAAAGAAGCTTCCGGCATTGCCGATTTTTACCGGATCAGGCAATTTGAATGAACGTATGTTGATGACCGCCTGGGATATTGTTTGAATACTAACGCCTTTACCTAAACGCTTAAGCTCGTCCTCAATTGCTCCGTAGCTGGTGTTATAATGTGGAGTTCTATTGAGCCTGAAGGTAACGCTCAGTATTACGTACTCACCTTTGAATTTATTTTTGAATACGCTTTCACGGTAACCAAAATGACAATCAGCATGACTGAAAGTAACTATTCTCCTGCTTTTGATATGAAATGCTTCCAGGTCATGAAACACATCTTTTAATTCAACACCGTAAGCACCGATATTCTGCATGGGTGATGCGCCAACGCTGCCAGGGATGAGTGAAAGATTTTCAACTCCCGCCAGGTTTCTATCAATACAGAATTGTACAAATTGATGCCAGTTCTCCCCTGCGCGTGCTTTTATATAGGCATGGTGGTCGTCTTCTTTAATTATTTGAATGCCGCTTATTTCATTCTTCAGCACATAGCCGTCAAAATTTTTTGTAAGGAGGATATTGCTGCCACCCCCGAGTATGAAAAAATGATCTTTACCAGATAAAGAGATCAGCTCTTCCAGTTCCTCCGGCGAACGGAATACTGAAAATTCTTTTGCCATTACATCAATCGCAAAAGTGTTTAATGGTTTTAATGAATAATTATGGTCAATTTTCATCGTCATATTTTAAAAGCTTCGCGTTTTGCTCTATTTGTCCACATCAGCAATCATCACCACGCTTCTGAACCGTTTATCTGCATGCATCTCTGCAGTTTTCTCCAATATAAATTGCTTGCATGCTTTCACCATGGCAGTGTCCTTTGGTAATTTGATCAGCAGCTCCATAAGAAACTGGTTCCTGATGCGGTTGACAATAGGTTCAGCAGGTCCCACCAGGTATTGTTCGTATTTGGGTTTCATTCCTTCTGCAAAAAAAGCTGCGGCATTTTCCACTACATCTTTCATTTTATGTTTGAATGTAAGCAGTATAATTCTCGAAAAAGGCGGATAAAAAAATCTTTTTCGTCCTTCGGTTTCCTGTTGAAAAAAAGTTTTGTAATCGTGTTGTTTTAGCAGCTCCAATAATGGGTGTTTTGTATTGGTTGCCTGTATAGATACTTTACCCTGTTTATCTTTTCTTCCGGCGCGTCCGCTTACCTGTTCAATTAATTGGAAAGCCCGTTCATTCACCCGGAAATCAGCAAAGTTCAGCAGGCTGTCTGCGTCCAGCACGCCAACCAGTTGCACATTTTCGAAGTCCAGCCCTTTCACCACCATTTGCGTGCCTACCAGCAGATCTATTTTACCTTGTTCAAAACTTTGTATCAGGTTGTCATGAGCGTTTTTTCCACGAACACTGTCAACGTCCATTCTTGCAATTTTGGCGTAAGGAAAAATTTCTTCCAGTTGTTCCTCTATTTTTTCTGTACCAAAGTTCCGCTGCATAAATTTATCACTTCCGCATGCTGTGCAGGTATGCACCTGGGGGTATAACTGGCCGCAATAATGGCAATGCAGCTTATGCGTTTTTTTATGAAAGGTCAGGGTAACATCGCAATTCCGGCAATGCGGTATCCAGCCGCAAACCTGGCAGATCTGATATGGTGAATAACCCCGTCTGTTCTGAAACAGGATAACCTGTTGTTTTTGATCAAGTGTTTGTGTTATTTCATCTTGTAATGAACCAGTTATAATAATTTTTTCTTTTGCAAACGGCGCTTCTTTCTTTGTGTCAATGATGTGTATTTCCGGAAGTGCTGTTCCACCGAACCGCTCATTTAATTCTGTAAGTCCATACTTGTTATTTGCTGCATTGAAGTACGATTCTACAGAAGGGGTGGCGCTGCCAAGCACAACTTTCGCATTAAGCTGGGCGCCGTAGTATATGGCAGCGTCGCGCGCGTTATAACGGGGCGCAGGATCCTGCTGCTTGTACGATGTATCGTGTTCTTCATCAACGATGATCACTCCCAGGTCGTTGAAAGGAAGGAACAGGGCAGAACGCGCACCAAGTATTACTTTCAGCTCGCCTTTACGGATCTTGTTCCAGATTTCAATTCTTTCATTCTGGCTGAATTTGCTATGGTATATACCGATGTATCCTCCAAAATGTTTTTCTAGCCGCCTGATGATCTGGGAAGTCAATGCGATCTCCGGTAACAGATAAAGTACCTGTCTGCCCAATTCAATAAATCCTTCGATAAGCTTAATATATACCTGTGTTTTTCCACTCGAAGTAATGCCATGTAATAAACATACTGCATGTACGTTCAGTTGAATTTTTAACTGGTCAAGTGCTGATTGTTGTGCGGCGCTTAATACAAAGTCTATATTGACTTTTTTTGCTAAATAGCGGATGCGGTCAATCCTTTTACTTTCCGCAACAACAATTTGTTTCTCTATCAATCCACGCAGCTGTGCATCAGATGCGCCACTTTTTTTTAACAACTCACTTTTTGTAACCTCGCCTTGTGTTTTTGATAAATGCAGGTAAGCAAGCAGCAGTTCCATTTGTTTTGGAGCTCTTTGCCAGCTGTTCAATAATTCTTCAAGCATTTCTTCAACTGCATATTGAGGATGCAGCATGATATAAGTTTCCTTTCTAGCAGTATATGTTT
>DATLDR010000173.1:0-5575 GCA_035525775.1 Flavitalea sp. | reverse complement strand
GTTGGCAAAGCTGAATTCGATTACATACACAGCGATGCACCAGAGCAGGCAGTTGATACAGGATCAAGGATCGGCTGGAGAAAAATACTCAGCTATCGCCAGACATGGTCGTTTGTATTAGGCAAAATGATGACAGATCCTGTATGGTGGTTTTATTTATTCTGGATCCCATCTTTTTTTAATACAACATATGGACTGGATCTGAAAAGCTCAGCCATTCACATTTCAACAGTGTATGTTGTATCATCTTTCGGAAGCATTTTCGGCGGCTATCTTTCCGGCTATTTTATTAAAAAAGGATGGCCTGTTTACAAAGCCAGAAAGGTGAGTATGCTTATGTTCGCATGCTGTGTGGTTCCTGTGGTATTTGTGCAGTACATTTCCAATGTATGGGGTGCGGTGGCATTGATAAGTCTTGGTGCAGCTGCCCACCAGGCATGGAGCGCCAATATTTATACTACGGCTTCTGATATGTTTCCTAAACGTGCCGTCAGTTCTGTAATTGGTGTTGGAGGTATGGGTGGGTCACTGGGAGGAATATTGTTTCCTTTTTTTGTTGGATGGCTGCTGGATCATTATGGAATGATGGGAAATAAAACAACTGGCTACAATATCATCTTTATCATCTGTGGCAGCGCTTATCTTCTTGCCTGGCTGGCAATGCATTTTTTAACGCCGAAAATGAAACAGATTAATATTTAATTTTTTCCTGAGAAAGAAATGCGGTAAGCAAACCCGCCCTTGACAAAATAATCAGAAGAATTATTTGATAAGCCAACGCCTCCCGATACATCCACTACCAAATCTTTATTAAAAAAATACTGCAGGCCACCGTCGAAATAATGTTCGGCGCCTGTTCCATTTCTTAAAAATGCATACTCTTCGACAAATACATGAAAGTTATCAGTAATTTCGTATGTAGGGTTGAAAGAGTACATCCATTGCTTATTATCTTTCTGATTATTGGTTTCATTCCACGCGACACCTACATTATATTGTACTGAGAATTTACTGGTAATATTATTATTAAAAAGCGTACGGAATTGAAAGGGAATGCCGTCGATAGAATAATCAGATGATGCAAGTGAAGGAACACCAATATCGGCACTTGCACCAATAGAAGGCAACCATTTGTATTCAGGAAGAATTTTTGCTTTCACTCCGAAGTAAACCGGAATCAGTCCTGAAAGATTCTCCTTGGTTACATTATCTTTTGTGGTTTGCGACACCATTTCCATTCTGAGTTCAAGTGCATTGAACAAACCATACCTGACCAGAAGTTCAGGATGATTGTACTCATACTGGTGTTCCGTAACCCTTTCCTTTTTTAAGCCTGCTTCAATCTGCAGGTTATTACCTTTAACCAGTTCGGGTGTTTTACTTTCACTCGGTCTTTCCGGATTAAGTTTTTCCTGGCTGAAGCTATGAAGGCATAAAAAAATGAAAATGATATTTAATAATATTCTATAAGTCACAGTCGTTGATTGATTGTAAATATATTCAATTCCCGAGCCACTAACCTGTTTCATCGTTAGGGGCATCTACCGCTTTCGATTGAGGGGAGTGGTGCTCTCTCAGGAACACAGACAAGAGTACAATGGCGAAAATAGATAAAAACTCACTCTGCCAGTTCTGGAACGACTCAAACCAAAATCGTGAATTGGCAAGATATTGCATTGACGTTTCTGTCGGTTGATGCTTAAGTATCTGTTCTTGATTATAATCTTTCCGGCTTCCCTGCCAGTGACCAATAAATGAAATTATAAACAGGATAGTAAATGCATAGCCTAGAGAATGCTTGTAAACAGCAAGCCAGATACCTCCTTTCCTCACAGGCCATGGCGCGTTTTTCCGTTTAGGATCGGGCTCTTTGTCAACATCCTCTTCTTTGTCCGGATCCTTTGATTCCGATGATCCTTTCTGGTATAAAAACATACTAAAAACAAGCAGCAGGCCCATCTGAAGAAATTCACTTTCCCAGTTCTCAAAAGTAGATTGAAAAAAATGACCGGAATTAAGGTATTGGGATAGTCCTACCGGCTGTCCACCTAAATCAACTATTTCCTGATTATGCTGTTTTAAACCTGTAACTATTTGTCCGGCCAGACTTATTAAAAACATTATGAAGAAAACGATTGACAGACCGTTATTCCTGAAGAATTTCTTCATCTATATAATTTTTTTTCATGGATAGCAGGATAAAAATCATGCCACTGGAACAGAAAACCGGAAGCCTATACCATGTATTGTTTCTATATTTACTGTTGGATCCGGTTTAAGATATTTTCTCAGTTTTGTCATGTATACATCCATGCTCCTGCCCAGGAAAAAGTCATCTTTGTTCCAAACTGCCAGCAATATTTCTTCCCGTTTTACAATCCTGTTAGGAAAGCTGCATAAAAATCTAAGTAGGTCAGCTTCTTTCTGCTGAAGTGAATGTGAGGAACCCGGACTTTTGATCGTCAGACCAGAATAAGAAAAATGAGTATTTCCGAATGTATATTCCTGTATGTTTTCTGCAAACATTTTCCTGCTGCGCCGTAAAAAAACTTCAATTTTCAATAGCAGTTCTTTCATGCTGAAGGGTTTCGTAATGTAGTCGTCGGCGCCTGTTACATATCCTTTTACCTTGTCTTCGAGTAAATGTTTTGTGCTTATAAAAATTACGGGATGGAGATCACTTTGCTGCCTGATCTTTTTCGCCACCATGAAACCGTCTTTTACAGGCATCATAATATCCAGCAGGCTTATATCGAAAGAGTTTTTATTAAAAGTTTCAATTGCAGACTGACCATCGGCGCAAGCGGTAACGGAATATCCAGTCTCTTCGAGCGCTTCTTTCATCAGTTCACGTAAGTAAGCGTCGTCTTCAGCAAGTAGTATTCGTGCTCTTCTGTTCATTTTCAACTGACAGGTATTATCACTGTAAAGGTAGTTCCCACGCCGGGAGTGCTTTCAACTTTTATAATGCCCTCATGTAATGTCACCACTTTTTTCGTAAAATACAATCCGAGGCCAAGTCCTTTAGCCTGGTGCAGGTTACCATTCTGTACACGATAAAATTTACGGAAAATATTATTTACTTCTTTTCTGTCTATGCCAAACCCGTTGTCTTTAACCATTATATGGTAGTCGTTATTATACAGATAAGTGGTGATAACAACCCGTGGTTTAATTGCATACTTCAATGCGTTATTGATGATATTAAAAATTGCCAGGTACAGATGGTCGGGCTCTGCTGCAACTTTTACATTATTTTCTTCAAGCTGCAGGATCATGCTGCCATGTTTTTCCAGCGTCAGCGGTGCCAGTTCATTCACCGCACGCTTTACAAGTGAATTGATCACAACAGGTGATTTTTCCAGTGTGGCCGCATGGTGTTCTGCAACCACCGTTTTCATCAAAGCTTCTATATGTTTTTTCAGGTATTGTGCCTGGTGACGGATCATTTCGGTATATTTCGAAGTTTTTCCAGTATCATACTGTTGTACCGCTCTCTGCAGGCCGTCTGTTGATAATTCTATCACGGCAAGTGGTGTACTGAATTCATGTGTAACATTGTTGATGAAATCAGTTTGAACCTCATTTAAAAATTTCTGCCTGAAAAAATAATATAAAGAAAATGATAATCCTGTAAGCAACAGCATTACCAATGCAGAAGTGATGATCCAGTTGTTCATCCTTGATAGTACATACGATTGCCTGTGTGGAAAATATAATGTTACATAAGAATAGCTTTTACCAAACACAGGCAGTTTAACATTGTTCATTTTTGTTTTTGATGATCCCACTGAGGGAAGATATCCTCGGTAACTATAAAATTGTTCATCTTTTTTATGAATACCTGTTATGCAATCTGTGTATACATTGAAATCGTCAAATTCATAGGTTAGATAATACATCAATGAATCTGAATCGGGAGTGATGTCGCTTAAGAAAATATAAGTGTCCTGGTTAGGTGTTTCTACAAGTTTATTCATCCTGTTGCCAGGGTCATATACCATGTCAATATCTTCATAAATACCCCGGATGCTTTTTACAACCGAAGTATGAAAATTCTGTTGTTCAAATGTATAAGTTCTGTAAAGCCAGTATAACTGCAGGCTTATAATAGCGGTGATTATAATTGCGAATGTAAGAATCAGTGCCCTTGTAGTAGATGAACGCATTGCTGGCTGATAACAAGTATAAATATCGGTTTAAAAATCATGGCGAACATACTTCACTTTATGGTGTAACACATCATTAACTGACGTTAAACACCGGTTAAACAGGCCCGTCAAAATAACTAAGTGAATAATAAACGCACATCTTTGTTATGAAAATTTTATTAATCGTTTAAATATTCAACAATGAAAAAGTTACTATTGATCGCAGTGATCATTACAGGTTTTGCGGGTGTTTCTTTAGCTCAGACTCATCCTTCTAAAAAGACATCTTCATCAGCAACTACTACAAAAACAGAAATAAAAAAAGACAGTACAGCTGGTGCTACTGCGCATATGACAAAACACAGGAGCCATAAGAGGAGCACCCATAAATCTTAAGTGCTGTTCGTATCCGAGGTGGAAGCCATCCGACTGCTTGCGGGTGGCTTTTTTATTTATACATGATCATCTCAATATGCTCTATACCATCTTCATCATAAATATCACCTGTTCGTGCAAATCCTATGGATGAATAAAAATTTTCAAGATAATATTGGGCGCCGATCCTTATTGGACCTTCACCAAACAGTTTTCTGCAATTTTGTACAGCCAGTTTCATCAATTGTTTGGCAACACCTTTATTTCTTGCTTCTTTTGCGGTAACAACCCGGCCGACCGACATTTCACGGTAAGATACACCTTGCGGAACCAACCTGGCGTAAGCAATAAGCTGATGGTGATCATATAACATCAAGTGATGACAATAAATATCCTTGTTGTCTGCGTCCTGAAACACACAATTCTGCTCCACTACAAATACTTCGTTTCGCAAGCGTAGTATTGCATATAATTCAGCAGGCGTTAACTGTTCAAAATGTTTAATCTTATAAGGGTAAGCGCTGCCTGTCATTATTATTTATCATTTTCATCCGTGGCATAATCTTTTTTACCTGCTACATCTTTATGATTGTAAAAATACGTGGGTTTAGATTATTGAATAATAAACAAACAGAATGGATAAGAAATTAAAAGACCAGATAGCGATAATTACGGGTGCAAGCAGCGGAATAGGGGCAGGGTGTGCGATTGCATTAGCAGCTGCTGGTGCAACAGTCGTGATAAATTACCCGGCCGCTATGTCAAAAGAAAAAAGTCAAAAGGTCCTGGACCAGGTGAGCGCAGAAGGCGGCAAGGGCATTTTGTACCAGGCTGATGTAAGCAAAGAGGATGAAGTGGTGAAAATGTTTGCGGATGTTATCACCCAGTTTGGCACCGTTGACATTCTGATTAACAATGCAGGGTTGCAGAAGGATGCGAAATTAACCGAGATGACACTTGAAGACTGGAACTATGTACTGGGTGTGAATCTTACCGGTCAGTTTTTGTGCGCAAGACAAGCGGTACGTGAATTTTTAAGAAGAGGTAAC
>DATLDR010000163.1:0-7275 GCA_035525775.1 Flavitalea sp. | reverse complement strand
CGTATCTGTTTGGCAATGGATCTATTTGCAAGCATTTCGGGGAAAATGCAAATAGTATGTTGACAACTGAGTTTTCAGCTGAAAAGCATTACGAAAGTCTGATGAGGTTGTTTGAAAACGTTATTAAAAACCATGCAATAGCTGATCAGTAAAAGCGAACAGGTAACCTCCGAATTTAAATACCATTTTTAACCCGCCAGGAATGTTAACTTTCCATACATATTAGCTGAAAATATATAAGTTCTGCCTTTGAAATCTGGTAATAAACTCTTGGTAACTAAATTTTAAGCCGTATATTTACGATGACCGGGTAAAAGTTGAATGAACAGGAAGAATACCCGGTCTACCGTACCTCCAGCCAGTGCTTTACTAATCGAATCCAACTCCTAATAGATTTCCTCTCGTTTTAAGAAATATCCACCGCCATATAGAAGCGAATTACCATTCTTAATCTTCGTCTATGCTTTGACGATAGGTTGGTTTATTTGCTTTGAAAAGATGTCCAGCAATTTGTACCCTGGATTTTACCAAAACAGAAGTCGTGAAGAAAATATACATAGCGGGTTGTGGGGGAATGCTTGGCGAAGCGTTTTATAGGGTATTTAATAATGTATACACCTTAAAATGTACCGACAAGGATGTAAATGAGGACTGGCTATCTTTTCTCGATTTCCGTTGCCTGGATGCTTATAAAATGGATGTGCTTAATTTTAAGCCAGATTATCTCTTTCACCTGGGAGCTTACACTGATCTGGAGTTTTGCGAAGAAAATGTGGACGAAACTTACACAACCAATGCAATATCGGTTGAGAACGCTTGTCATATTTGTAACGAGCTTAATATTCCGTTAGTATATATAAGCACAGCTGGCATATTCGACGGCAAAAAAGATTTTTATGATGATTGGGACGTGCCCCATCCTATCGGGCATTATGCCAGATCAAAATACGCAGGAGAGTTATTTGTACAATCGAATGTAAAGAAACATTTTATTTGCCGGGCGGGATGGATGATGGGCGGCGGACCAAAAAAGGATAAAAAATTTATCCAGAAAATAATGAGTCAACTCAAAGATGGGAAGAAAGAACTTCATGTTGTTGAGGATAAAGACGGCACGCCGACATTTACTTATGACTTTGCAAAAAATGTAAAGGCATTGATAGAAACGGAATACTGGGGCACGTATAACATGGTGTGTGGTGGCCAAACGAGCAGGCTCGAAGTAGCCGAGGAATTATTAAAGATTTTAAATCTTCATGATACGGTGAAGATAACACCGGTAACATCAAATTTTTTCAAAGATACCTATTACGCAGAGCGCCCACCCTCAGAAGGATTGGTCAACCGCAAGTTGACGATACGGAATCTCAACCTGATGCAAGATTGGAAGTCGGCACTGCGGGAATATTTAAAAATGTATTACGGAGGGTACCTTAACTAATTTTGAACAATTTACGAATAGCAGCGTTTGGTGGATTTCGTTGCATTCCTCCTAAATCAGGGTCTGCTGGTTCTGATAAATTCGCTTACGAACTCTATCCACGGATTGTAAAACGTGGTCATAAACTCATTGCCTATTGTCGCGTATATCCGGGCGACAATGATATTCGTTTGACGGAACACGAAGGTATTGAACTTCAATACTTTACAACCGTAAACAAGTCGGGTTTCGATACTTTAATACATTCCGCTAAGGCAACATTTGATATAATCTACCACAATACAGCCGACATTATTCATATTCATAGTGGTGCAAATAGTGTTTGGGCGATCTTATTGCGAATGGCAGGCAAGAGAGTTATTCTTAGTCAATTTGCAATGGACTGGAAGCGCGATAAGTGGCCATGGTATGCTAAACTCTATTATAAAGCGTCAAATTATGTAACGGCATACACGCCTAACAAAACTGTATTCGATAACATTTTTACAAAGAATTATTTTGAGAAAAAGTTCAGCCGGCTTTATGATTTTATTCCTTACGGATCTGAAGTAAAAACGCCGCCTGCAGATATTCGCATTCTTGATAAGCTTCAGTTAAAGCCGCAGCAATACTTGCTGTTTGTGGGCCGGTTTATTCCTGATAAAGGTTTGCATGTGTTGATTGAAGCCTTTGAAAAGTTGAAGACTGATAAACCACTCGTGCTTATTGGTGGCTCACCGAACGCTGATGCATACGAAAGAAAAATTAAAAGCACTTCTGATAAGAGAATCATTTTTCCCGGCTACATGTACGGTGATGATACTAACATTTTGATCCAGAACGCTTTTTTATACGTTCAGCCTTCACTGATTGAAGGGTTATCACCTATTATTCTTACAGTAATGAGGCTTGGTACTCCGTTAATTTGTTCAAATATTATCGAAAATACATTTGTTACAAAAGACAATGCAATACATTTTGATTCCGGGGATGCCGACTCATTGAGGGAGAAGTTAGAGTTTGCTTTAGATAATCATGATCAACTTCTTGCTAAGGCGAGAAGTGGTCAGGCAGATATTTCTACAAGATTTAATTGGGACAATATAACTGATCAATATATTAGTTTGTTGCAGGATTTGTAAATAGTATGTTAAGAGCAGGAATTATAGGATTAGGCAAGATGGGTATATCACATGCTGCGATCGTAGGGGCGCATCCATTGGTGGACCTGGTTGCAGTTTGCGACACTTCATCATTTGTATTGGAAGCATTTAAAAAATATACCAGGGCGAAAACGTACAGCGATTACATAGAGATGTTAAACAAGGAACCATTTGATTTCGTAGTAGTAGCAACCCCAACAAGGCAACATTACCCAATGGTAAAATATGCCTTAAGCAAAAACGTCAACGTTTTTTGTGAGAAGCCCTTTAGCTTGAGATCCAGTGAGGGCGCAGAACTGGCTGAGATGGCTAACCAGAGACGTCTTGTTAATCAGGTCGGATATCACAACAATTTTGTCGGCACTTTCGGAGAGTTGAAACGCCTGCTGAAAGAGAATGTAATTGGAGACATCATTCACTTTACAGGAGAAGCTTATGGTCATGTGGTTACAAAGGAAAAAGGAAATACGTGGCGATCAAATCCTGTGGAGGGTGGCGGCTGTACGTCTGACTATGCGTCTCACGTAGTGAATTTAATTCAGGAAGTAATTGGCCGCCCGGTGAAGATAAACGGAGCGTTATTGAAGAGAATATATTCCAAGAACGTAGACGATGCAGTGTATTCCTTGCTGACACTTGATAATGAAATCAGCGGTGCATTGCTTGTAAACTGGTGTGATGAAACATATCGAAAAATGTCTACTTCACTCACTATACAGGGCAAAAAAGGGAAAATCTTTTGCGATGCAACCGAGATTAAAATATTCATGAGGGAAGCTAATGAAAAGGAAAATCTTGACAAGGGCTGGACGATAAAGAACATAACAGAATTTGCTCCTCCTGTAAATTATTATTTACGTGGGGAAGAATACAACGCCCAGATAGATTATTTTATAAATAATATTATAAATAAAAAGCAGGGTTCTAGAAACACATTTGAACAGGCTTTTTATACAGATAGAGTTATCGAAATGATTGTTGACAATGCAAAACAAGGTTTACATGGATAGAATAATATTTGGGGACAATCAGTTTTTTGCAGTGAATCATGTGTCTGATGAAAAGTCCAGAAGCCAATCAATCCGGTTTAAAGATAATGACACGATTATTAAAACACTTGATATAGCGAGGGAGGCTGGTATCAATACTTTCATGTGTACGACTCATAATAGAATTGCTGAGATTTGCGATGTCATTCGCGATAATTCATTGAAATATGAGGAGTTCAGTATTTATCCGTGCATGCCATATGCTTATAAGTATGCAAATGCTGTAACTGAACTGGGAATCGTGGGAACCTTGAAGCAATATTTGCCTGATAATATTATTGGATCCATGTTCAAAGGCGGGGCAGCAATTCTCCTGAAAGATTATGTTGCTATTATGGAATTGTTAGTTGATCTCGAAATGAAAATGTTTAAGGGACTTCAAACGCCGGTTATTTTCCTGCAGAATGTGGTGACTGACCTTCTGTTAGGACTCGGTATGATTGACATTTTGAAGGCCTTTAAATTCTATATCGAGAAAAGGTACAATGCTGAAGCCGGATTTATTACTATGAACATGCCCAGACTTTTACACGAGTTTGAAAAAGCTGGTATTAAAAATCCAATCATTTGTACGTCGATCAACCTGGCTGGTTTCAGAATGCCCGGCGGAAAGGATTTGTATGAATCAGTATTAAAGACGAAAGAAGCAAGAATTATTGCAATGCAGGTTCTGGGCGGAGGTGCTATTAATACCAAGGAGGCTATTGAGTATGTGTGCAACCTGCCGAATATAACATCTATTCTGTTTGGCGCTTCCTCGAGAGTTCACATCAATCAAACCGTTAATTATATAAACAAGTTTAATAAGGTGTTGGTATAAATGAATTTGATCTAGCTTATCTACTTCCAATTTTTTCCTGCGTATATCCAATCTTAAGAAGATGCCGTTCCAAGGCGTTCCAATTTTTATTAAGCATACAAGTAAAGAATGAAAGTTTTAATTACAGGTGTAGCGGGTTTTATCGGTTCCAATCTTGCCCAGCGGTTGCTGCAAAGAGGCCATTTGGTAATTGGCATAGACAATCTGAATTATGGGTTCATGCGCAATATTGAATTCGCCAGGGATAACCCGAATTTTCATTTAATTATGGGAGATATTGCAAATCCTCTCATATTGAAAGATGTTAAAGCGAACGTTATCGTGCATCTTGCTTCTCAAAAAATTCCGCGGTACACAAATGCGCTTAGGACTTTGGAGGAAAATTATTTGATGCTTAGAAATGTGGTCCATAAATGCCTGATGGATAAATCTAAGATTCTTTTTGCATCGACATCTGATGTGTACGGAAAGAATCCCAACATTCCGTTTGCAGAAACTTCGGACCTTGTTCTGGGTCCTACAACAGTAAAGCGATGGGCTTATGCTCTTTCTAAAATATATGGCGAACAATACATAATTGCCAACCATGATGAATATGGACTACCGTATACTATTACACGTTTTTTTGGTTCATACGGGCCCAACCAGAATCTAACCTGGTGGGGTGGGCCGCAGTCGGTTTTTATTGAAAAGGCGTTTAAAAAAGAGCCTATAGAAATTCACGGAGACGGATCACAAACGAGAACGTTTACTTACATTGATGATACGGTCAATGCAATTGTGCATTGTATTGAAAATAGTAAATCTGATAATGAAATTTTTAATACGGGTCCAAAAGCTAATGCAGAAGTGTCAATAAAGGAACTGGCCATTTTGATTTGGAGACTGATTAATGGACCAAACTGTGAACCTCAACTTAAGTATATTCCCTACTCTACATTTGGTAGCTATGAGGATGTTATGAGAAGAGTTCCTGACATTTCAAAACTGCGTTCGCATTTTGATTTTGAACCTGAATGGGACCTCGAAAGAGGGCTCAGAAAAACAATAGACTGGCAAAAGCAGTTCATGGAAACATAAAATGCCGGACACAAATGTAATGGAATCAAGGAAGTGGGGAATAGTTGGCGGTGGAATAATGGGCATGACCCTGGCGCACCGTTTGACTCAGCAAGGCCATACTGTTACTTTATTCGAATCCGCTCCCGAACTTGGTGGGTTGGTCAGCTCCTGGCGAATGGGGGATGTAATATGGGATAAATTTTACCATGTAATTCTATTATCTGATCTCAGAACAAGACACATTTTAAATGAAATCGGGCTCGAGGAAAAGGTTGAATGGGTAGTAACTAAAACAGGTTTTTATATAGATGGCAAACTGCACTCAATGTCCGATACTTTAGAATTTCTTAGATTCCCGACGTTAAACATGTTTGATAAATTTCGTCTTGCGCTTACGATTATTGCAGCTTCAAGAATAAAAAAGTGGCGTCGTCTTGAAAAGATACCTGTTACTACATGGCTGAAGCGCTGGTCAGGATCAAACACCTATAATAAGATATGGTTACCATTATTACGGGCCAAGCTCGGTGAAAGTTATAAGAAAACTTCAGCTGTTTTTATTTGGGCGACAATTCAAAGACTATATGGCGCAAGACGCAGCGGATTGAAAAAGGAAATGTTCGGATTTGTGCCCGGTGGGTACAAAAGTATTGTGGATGCATTTAAGCAAACGTTGATTTCGGAAAAAGTATCCGTAAAGACAAATCACGCGGCTAACGAAATAAAAACGTCAACGAATGGCAGACCACTGATTTCGTTTACGAATGACACAACCGAGGAGTTTGACGAAGTTATTGTGACGCTGCCTTCACCGATTGCTGCAAGGTTATGTAGAGGCCTTTCTGAACAAGAGGTAGAGAAGCTTAATGCGATCGAATACCTTGGTGTGATCTGCGTGGCAGTATTGCTTGACAAATCCATCAGCGGCTTTTATGTTACGAACATCACTGATGCCACGGTGCCTTTTACCGGAGTGATTGAAATGTCGGCGCTTGTAGACAAAAAATATCTTGGCGGTAATGCACTCGTATACCTTCCAAAGTACGTTGTTGCCGATGACCCCCTCTACAGTAAATCGGATGCAGATATCCGAGCTTACTTCATAGAGAACTTCAAAAAGATGTATCCGTGGATAACAGATGATCATATCAGGTTTGCAGGCGTTGCGCGTGCCCGGCACGTAATCACTGTTGCGAAACTTGGATATTCCGAATCCCTTCCGGATGTAAAAACGTCCATCCCCGGCGTGTACATAATTAACACGTCACATATTAAAGATGGTACGCTGAATGTAAATGAAACCGTTAGGGTGGCAGAAACGAAACTTGAAGAAATACTAATATAAGAGAAGTAATGAGGAAAAAAGAGCTTGCAAGCATCTCCCTGGATCTCGATGATCAATGGACTTACATGAAGGTTCATGGAGACGAAGGCTGGGAAACGTTTCCTTCATACCTTGACGTTGTCGTGCCCATTGTACTCGATAAGCTGGATAAGCTGGATATAAAAATTACTTTTTTTATTGTAGGACAAGATGCCGCTCTTGAAAAAAATCATAAAATACTTCAAAGTATCGTGGAACGCGGCCACGAAGTAGGTAACCATTCTTTTCACCATGAATCATGGTTGAAAACATACTCCAGGGAAAAGATTGAAGAGGAAATAATAATAGCAGAAGAAGCGATTTTTAAAGCAACAGCGAAAAGGACAACCAGTTTCAGAGGCCCTGGATTCAGTTGGAGCAATGATCTTTTGGAGGTG
>DATLDR010000154.1:0-14600 GCA_035525775.1 Flavitalea sp. | reverse complement strand
ACTCACCCATGGTTCTTTGTTTAGCCGTTCTTCGATGATACTCAGGTTAATTGATTTTACAGGTTTATTGGTCAGCACAATTGTTTTGTTAGCGGTAAGCACTTTTTCAATATCCTTCTTATCAATGAACAGTGCTTTATCAGCATCTTTTATTTCAATATCATAACCTTTGCAAACCTGGTGGTTCCTTGCATTTACAGCTGCTATTAATACAACAACGAATCCTGCTCCTGCAAGCAACGAGATGCAGATGAATATGATGCGTTGTATGTTTTTTGTTATGCTCATACTTTGGATGAACTTAAAATCTGTTTTATCGGATCCGCCAATGTATCTATGTCTCCTGCTCCTGCTGTAATAAAAAGATGATCATACACTTCTTTTTTCGATACTTTTTGTTGCAGATGATGCAGAACCATCTTCTTATCCAATACGCTTACTTTTTCATTATTCATTTTACCGGTAATTGTTTCCGAAGTAATTCCCGGAACCGGTAGTTCTCGGGCGGGGTATATGGGAAGTACGATTACATCATTTGCTATATCCAGCGCTTTAGCAAAGTCATCTGCCAGATCTCGCGTCCTCGTAAAAAGGTGTGGCTGGAAAATGATGGTGCAATGTTTTCCCGGAAAAAGATTCATGGCGCTTTTTATCAATGTTGCCAGCTCTTGCGGATGATGTGCATAATCATCTATATATACCAGGTGCTTTTTCTTGATGATATACTCAAATCTTCTTTTCACACCCCTGAAATCCTCTACTGCCGATTTTATCGCTTCTGTTTCAATGTTCAGCTTTTTTGCGATGGCAATAGCCACGCTGGCATTCTCTACATTGTGAAGGCCACCCATATTGAGTGCAACATCGTCAATAAGTTCATCATTTACTTTTACATCGAATAGGTAAAAGCCATTCATCATCCTCACGTTATCTACCATTATGTCTGCACTTTCCCTTAAACTGTAAGTAATCTTTTCCGGGGCCCGGAATTCTTCCATTCTCGCAAGACCCTCTTTGATAAAAAGAGTACCGTCAGTCTTTATCTTACCGGCAAACTCAATGAAAGAATCCTGCATATTTTTTTCGTTGCCGTAGATGTCGAGATGGTCGGCATCCATTGCGGTGATCACCGCAACATCCGGATTTAATTTCAGAAAACTTCTGTCGTACTCATCTGCTTCTATTACGCACATATTACGGTCGCTGCTCCAGAAGTTACTGTTGTAGTTGGCAGAAATACCACCAAGAAAAGCATTACAACCATAACCGGTGTCGCGGAGAATATGTGCGATCATCGTGCTGATGGTAGTTTTTCCATGAGTGCCTGCAACACATATGTTAAATGAGCTTTCGGTAATGGCGCCGAGAACTTCACTTCTTTTCAATACAGCATAATTGTTGCTCCTGTAATACTGAAGCTGTGCGTGTTCTGCAGGGATAGCGGGGGTATAAACAATCAGTTGCGCATCTTTCGGCGCGAGATCCACTTCATCTTTGTATGCTACATTTATTCCCTCCTTTACCAGTTGTTTGGTAAGGTTAGTTTCTGTTCTGTCGTAACCACTTACCTTTTTACCGTGAAAAGAAAAGTACCGGGCCAACGCACTCATGCCTATGCCTCCGATCCCTATAAAATATATTTGTTCTATGTTTTTTAAATCGGTCATTTGATAGTTTCTAGTATATCTCTCGCAATTACCTCGTCCGCGTCCGTTACTGCCAGCCTTCCTATATTTTGCTTCAGTTCTTCCTGTAATTTTTCATTATTTGCCAGCTCCATGATTGTCGTTACCAGGGTGCTTCTTGCTTCTGCATCGGCGATCATTAGTGCGGCATTTTTGTCTGCCAATTGCTTTGCGTTCACCGTCTGATGATCTTCGGCAGCAAAAGGAAAGGGTACGAATATCACCGGCTTCTTCACAACACTTAATTCTGCTATAGCCATTGCACCGGACCTTGATACTACTATGTCGGCAGCGGCAAACGCATATTCCATTTTAGTAATAAAATCTTCTGTCCACACATTCCGCCGGCCTTCAGAGATTTTCTTTGCCTGTGCTGCGAACGGTTTACCGGTTTGCCAGATCAGTTGAAGGTTGTTAGCTGAAAAATCCCCAATTGATACTCCGATGGCATCATTGATATTTTTGGCACCAAGACTGCCACCTGTTACCAGCACGATTTTTCTCGACGGATCAAGTTTAAAATGGTTAACAGCTTCACTACGTGAAATATTCGCTGAACCAATTGCGCTTCTTATGGGGTTCCCCGTTACTACGACCTTTTGCCCAGGAAAGAATTTTTCCATTCCATCACCTGCTACAAAAATTTTTGTGGCTTTTTTGCCAAGAAGAATATTCGACTTCCCTGCAAAAGAATTCGATTCATGAATGAATGTTGGTATCTGCTTTGACTGCGCATACCTTAAAACAGGGTAGGTGGAATACCCACCCACCCCGATCACCGCATCTGGCCTGTATCCTTTAAATATTTCACTTACCTGCACAAAACTTTTAACAATCTTGAACGGTAGTGAAAAGTTTTTTATCAAAGAGCTCCTGTTGAATCCCGCTATATCAATTCCAATGATCCTGTATCCTTCCTTCGGCACTTTCTCCATTTCCATTTTACCTGTAGCGCCAATAAACAATATTGTAAGCGTAGGGTCTATCTTCATCATTGCATTGGCAATCGCAACGGCCGGAAAAATATGACCGCCCGTTCCTCCACCAGCTATGATTAATCGTTTAGGCATTTCATTTGTTTCATTATTTTATATTTCATTTTCATGATGCGTGAGGCGATTTCATATTTGCCTTTTTATGCCTGCCGCTTCATGCTTCACGTCTGCCGACTCCTGTTCAACATTTCTGGCAACACTTAATATAATTCCTATAGCAAGACATGTAAATAAAAATGAACTTCCTCCCATACTTACCAATGGAAGTGTTACGCCGGTTACAGGAAACAGGTTAACATTCACCGCCATATTTATCAGCGCCTGTATCACTAAAGTAAAGCTGAGCCCCAGAGCAAGAAATGCACCGAATGCATATGGGCATTTTTTAAATATCCTGATGCTTCTGTATAGAAATACCAAATAAATAAAAATGATGAACATGCCGCCAATCATTCCATACTCCTCTATTATTATTGCATAGATGAAGTCTGAATATGGATGAGGTAAAAAGTTTCTCTGCTCACTGTTTCCTGGCCCAAGTCCTATTAATCCTCCTTTGGCAATTGCAATCTTTGCCTGGTTCACCTGGTAATTTTCTTCCTTATCGGTTTGTTTTGAATCGTATATAAAATTCTGTACACGCTTTATCCACGTGTGCATTCGTCCGATTTCAAATACTGCCGGCAGGTCTTTTGTTTTACCTTCTTCCTTATCATAATACGCCATAGAAATAACTATGAGAATGAAAACAGGAATTGCAGCGATACCGATGGTTGCGCCAATATGTTTCATGCTCACGCGCCCTATGAACATCAGTAATAAACTTGTTGCACCGATCAGTAAGGCTGTTGAAAGATTCGCCGGAGCTACCAGCATGCACGTAATGATCACGGGTATGATAATAGGAAGAAATCCTTTTTTGAAATCCTTGATCACCCCCTGCTTTCGGCTCAGCATTCTTCCTACATACATAAATAATGCAAGCTTTGCGAGATCCGATGTTTGGAATGTTAGATTGATGATCGGCAGCCTGATCCATCTGCTTCCTTCATTCAGACGAACACCAAAGAATAAGGTCCATATCAGTAATGGTATCGCGATCATAAGTAATATGCGCGACCATTTTGAGTAGATGGTATAGTTTACCCGGTGGGCGAAATATATAATGGCCACACCGATAATGATGAACATTACCTGTTTGAAAAGATATATTTCTGTATTTCCTTTATTATAGCGGTAAGCGAGCAGACCTGTAGAACTATAAACAACAAGAAGTGAAACAAGCGCGAGCAACACCACTGTAATCCATATCACTTTATCACCAGTGGTTCGATGCCCCAGGTTTTGAAAATGATTCTTTTGTATGCTTATGAAGTCGTTCATTTAATTTCTTGCATTATGCTTTTCCGTTTTGCCTATAAATCCCTCACTGCTTTCTTGAACTGCTGGCCACGGTCTTCATAATTATTGAACAGATCAAAACTTGCACAGGCGGGACTCAATAACACTACATCACCCGGGTTCGCCAGATGAAATGCGCTTTTTACGGCTTCATCTGCGCTTGTTGTGTTCACCATCAGTGATACATCATTCATGAATGCTTCATGTATTTTCCGGTTGTCCAGTCCAAGGCACACAATTGCTTTCACCTTTTCTCTTACAAGTTCCCTGAGCATTTCATAATCGTTTCCTTTATCCACCCCTCCCAGTATCAATATTGTAGGTTTCCGCATGCTTTCAAGTGCATACCAGGTGCTGTTCACATTGGTGGCTTTACTATCGTTAATAAAGTCAACTCCCCTGATCGTTACTACAAACTCCATCCTGTGCTCGAGCGATTCAAAGGATTGCACTGCTTCCCTGATCTTCGACTTCCTGATTCCCACTATTGAAGCTGCCAGTCCCGCTGCCATGGTGTTATATTGATTATGTTTCCCTTTTAAAGTAAAGTCGTACACGCTCATGTCCATTTTCTCTTCATTCGTTTTTATCGTCATCTGGTCTTTCTTTATAAAAGCACCCCGGTTTGGTTCTCTATGCATGGTGAATGGTAATAGGTTAGTTTTGAATGGGTGTTCCTGAATATATTTGTTTGTCAAAGGGTCATCTTCACAATAAATAAAGTAATCTTCGGGTGTTTGATTCCTCGTAATCCTGAACTTGCTGTTGACATAATTTTCCAGCTTGTAATCGTACCGGTCGAGATGATCTTCTGTTATATTCGTTATCACTGCTATGTCCGGTCTGAATTCATGAATGTCATCGAGCTGAAAACTGCTGATCTCTATCACATACCATTCTTTTGGATCTTCCATCACCTGTCGTGCGAACGAATAACCAATATTGCCTGTCAGTGCACTGTCAATTCCTGCCGTTTTAAACATGTGGTATATCAGTGAAGTAGTGGTCGTTTTACCATTACTGCCTGTTATTCCCACTATTTTACTTTTTCCCTTGTATCTGTATCCCAGTTCTATTTCACTAATTATTGATATCCCTTTTTCCCTGATCTTTTTTACGATCTCTGCTTTTTCTGGTATGCCCGGGCTCTTCATTACTTCATCCGCATTTAATATCAATAACTCTGTATGCTGTTTCTCTTCATATGCAATTCTATTTTCTTCCAGGTCTTTTCTGTATTTCTCCTTTATCGGAGATCCATCCGAAACAAACACGTCGTATCCCTGATGTTTTCCCAACAGTGCTGCTCCGACTCCGCTTTCCCCCGCTCCAAGAATTACAAGACGTTTGCTCATTATTCCATTAATTTGGATTTACCGGATTAAGGGGGTCCTTCAGTAGTTTGGATTTAAGCTCTTCAAGTCCTAACGCAGTTAGTTTTTCAGGATAACGGCTTAATTGAACCAGGGTTTTTCAGCAAGGCATTTAGCTTCTTTGTTACCTGATCTTCAAAGTCACAATTGCAAACACAACACAGAAAATAGTAACGATCCAGAATCTTGTTACAATTTTACTTTCATGGTATCCCAGTTTCTGGTAGTGATGGTGAAGAGGACTCATCAGAAAAATTCTTTTCCCTTCACCATATTTCTTCCTGGTGTATTTGAAATACGCCACCTGGATGATTACACTCAGGTTTTCTACCAGGAACACTCCGCAGAAAATAGGTATCAGTAATTCTTTTCTTACAATGATCGCAAGCGCGGCTATAATCCCACCGAGTGTAAGACTTCCCGTATCACCCATGAATACCTGAGCAGGGTAAGCATTGTACCATAAAAATCCAACGCATGCACCAATCATTGCCCCAATGAATATTGACAGTTCACCGAGGTTAGGTATATACATGATGTTGAGATACTCAGCAAATCTGAGGTTGCCGCTTGCATAAGCGAATATTCCCAGACATACCCCGATAATTGCACTCGTACCTGTTGCCAGTCCGTCAAGACCATCAGTGATATTGGCGCCATTCGACACTGCGGTGATTATAATGATCACTACTATCACATATAACACTCCTGTGTAATCCCGCAATGCCGATGGCAGTAATTTTGAATAGTTGAACTCGTGGCCTTTCACAAAAGGTATCGTAGTGATAGGCTTATCCGGTATTACAAATAATTTTTGTTTCTGATCCAGTTCTCGTCTGATCACTTTTACACTGTCGTTCACCTCACCTGAATATTCTCTCCAAACCTGTGTATTATCGTTAAGCAGAAGCGTTAGCGCTACAAGCAATCCTAATACAACCTGGCCAAGTACCTTGAACCATCCTGCAAGTCCGTCTTTATCTCCTTTTTTATAAGCTATGCCCTGTTGCTTCGCAATTTTTTTCGCCCTTAGTTTAAGATAATCATCTATGAACCCGATAATACCCAGCCAGATGGTGCTAAAGATCATCAGCCTGATGTATGCCTTGTTGAGATCCGCTAGCAGTAAGGTCGGAATAAGTATGGCCAGGATAATGATGATACCACCCATTGTTGGTGTTCCTCCTTTCTCCTGCTCCCCTGCAAGGCCTAGATCACGTACACTTTCACCAACCTGCTTTTTCAATAAGTAATTGATCAGCTTTTTTCCAAACAATGCAGATATCACAAGCGAAAGGATCACCGCGAGTAACACGCGGGAAGTGATGAACTGGAAGAATAAACTTCCCGGGAATTTTATTCCTTCATCTCTGAACCATTCGAATAAGTGATATAGCATTCAATTTTATTTTCCTAACAGTTCAAACATTTCCAGCAACACCTGTTTATCGTCGAAAGGATGTTTCACTCCTTTTATTTCCTGGTATTTCTCATGTCCCTTTCCTGCAACAAGTACAATGTCCTCAGACTTTGAAAGACTCACTGCTGTTTTAATCGCTTCCTTCCGGTCGGCAATAGAAATATATTTTCTTTTTGCAGCTGAACTAAGGCCTGTTTCCATATCCTTTAATATCTGAAGTGGATCTTCACTGCGCGGATTATCGGCAGTGAAAATTGCTTTCGTACTATATTCACAGGAAGCTTCTGCCATCAGCGGCCTTTTTATTTTATCTCGATCACCACCACATCCCACTACTGTGATCACCTGTTCATGACCTTTCCTTAATTTTAGAATCGTGAGCAATACATTGATAAGGGCATCCGGAGTATGCGCATAATCAATGATGCCGATCACACGTTCTTTTGGAGAGATGTAATATTCAAAACGACCTTCTGCACCAGTCATGTTGCTAAGATGCAAAAGCACTTCACTTTTATCTTCGCCAAGGCAGATCGCTGCACCATATGCCGCAAGCAGGTTGTAAGCATTGAACTCTCCGATCAATCTGAAATGCACTTCCTGGTCATTTACCGTCATTACTAATCCGCTAAGTCCATTCTCCAGGATCTTACCCTTGAAATCTGCAATTGTTTTAAGACTATAATAATATTTTACAGCACTGGTGTTTTGCAGCATCACTGCTCCTCGTTTGTCATCAGCATTTGAAATAGCAAAGGAGGAGGAAGGCAGGGAATCAAAAAACGATTTCTTTACCCTTATATACTCTTCAAATGTTTTATGATAATCAAGATGATCGTGCGTAATGTTACTGAACAGTCCACCTGCGAAGTGCAAACCTGTAATCCGGTGCTGGTGTACGGCATGCGAGCTAGTTTCCATGAATACATGAGTGCAACCTTCATCCACCATTTGTTTCAGCAATACGTTCAGGCTGATCGCATCCGGTGTTGTATGTGTTGCTGCTACTACTTTGTCGCCAATATGATTTTGAACAGTACTCAATAAACCGCTTTTATATCCAAGCTTTGTAAACAACTTGTATAATAATGTTGCGATCGTTGTTTTACCATTTGTTCCCGTAACTCCTACCAGCTTTATTTTTTCTGAGGGCTGACCATAATAATTATGCGCCATATATCCTGCAGCAGCAGCAGCGTTTTCTACCTGTATATAGGTTACGCCTTCCTTTCTTTCCGATGGAAGCGTTTCACAAATTATAGCCTTAGCTCCATTATTAACAGCTATGTCAATGAACAGGTGACCATCTGAAACCGACCCTTTTATCGCAATGAATGCCGATCCAACTGTTACCTTTCTAGAGTCTATCTGAAGGTCATTCACGTCAACCCCGGTTGCGCCATCTACCGACCTGATATTTACTTTAAATAATATGTCCTGCAGTAAAGCCATTGTTTTAATTTAATTCAACCACAACAGTCTGCCCTTTCGCAAAGGCTGCTCCTGCACCAATGGATTGCGCAGAAACTTTTCCTTTTCCCTTTGTTAGAACTTTTACTTTTCTGTTTTCAAGTAGAAACAGCACATCTTTCAATCCCAGCCCTTTTAAATCAGGCATGCTGTTGACCTTCATTTCCCTTCCTTTTATTACAGGTTTATAATTCACAGCAGCAAGTGTGTTGTATTCACTTTTACCTGATGAGTCGCTGTAATTCATGTTAAGCGAAGCGAGCACTTTTTTCATGTCGGCAGAAGAGCCCGCATATAAATAATCAGCGCTGTCACTAACATTCTTCACGGGTTCTTTCGAACGTTCTTCATTGGTGAGCATTGCATACAGCCTGTCTGATATTTCTTTAAACACAGGGCCTGCCACTGATGCGCCGTAAAATTTTTTAGCAAATGGTTTATTCTTGATCACCACTATAATTGAATATTTTGGATCTTTTATCGGAAAATATCCTGCAAATGATGATTGATAAATATGATCACTGTATCCTCTTTTACCATTCGCCACCAAAGCTGTCCCGGTTTTTCCTGCTACGGGATAGGCAGAATTTTTAAAAAGAATATACCCTGTGCCGCCTTCTTCATTACATACCGCATACAGGCACTCCTGCAATTGCTTCAATGTTTGCTCACTGCATATGGATTGCTCAACGATACGCGGTTGGTTTGTTTTTAATGCAATACCGTCCTGTGAAACCTCGTTAACAAGATAGGGTTTCATCATTTTACCATTGTTAGCAACAGCATTGTATAACATCAGCGTCTGAAGAGGACTCACAAGAACTTCATAACCAAAGCTCATCCATGGAAGCGATGTGGCACTCCAAGTTTTTGATTTCGGACTTTTTACAATCGGAGAAGTTTCTCCAACGAGGTCAATACCTGAAGACACGTTGAAACGCAGTCTTTTCAGGTGATTGATATATTTCATCGGATCACGGGAATAATTTGACCACACCATTTTTGCCATGCCCACATTTGAGCTATATTGAAATGCCTGCTTAAGTGTAACATTCGTTTTATTATGACGCTCACTGTCATACACGGTCCGTCGGGCAACCTGCCATACGCCGTTTTCTATGTTCACATGATTGTCGAGGGTTGCATACTTATCTTCTAGTAATGCCAGGATTGATGCCAGCTTAAAAGTTGAACCCGGCTCTGAAGCGCGGATCGCGTAATTAAGATCTTCCCAGTAAGTTCCATCTTCGCGCCTGCCAAGGTTGGCCATTGCTTTGATCTTGCCCGTTTTCACTTCCATTACGATTGCTGTGCCGTTTGCACATTCATTTTCTTCCATCATCCTCAGCAAAGCGTTTTCAGTAATATCCTGGATGTTTACATCGATCGTGGTAACAATATCCTTGCCCTGTTCGGGTTCTATCTCATATCCTTCAACCGGCACATACACCCCACCGGCTATGTAACGCACAAGTTTTTTTCCGCTTTCTCCTTTCAGCACAGAGTCGTATGTGTTTTCTAATCCAACGTTCGAATTTTTAATTTTTCCGTCACTGTCAATAAATTCTCTTGAAAGTCCGATTGTTCTGTTGGCGAGCAACCCGTATGGATTGAGTCTTTTGTTACGAACTTCAGCTATGAAGCCGCTTTTATTTTTTCCCTGCCTGACGAGCGGAAAGCGTCTTAATGCTTTATACTGTTCAAAAGTTATATTCCTTTTTAACAGGTAATAGCGGTTCTTTACTTTATACTGTGCCTGGAGCTCTTTTTTATAATCCAGCTTGCTCTTATCTCTGAAATACGCGGCGAGACTGAGCGCCAGTGAGTCGATATTTTCAATAAATCTTTTACCATTCTTCTCGCGGAGACCATCAGCTCCGAAATCAACATAGATGTCGAAATACGGGATTGAAGTGCTGAGCATATTTCCGTCTTCACTGTAGATAGTGCCCCTGTCTGCATCAATTTCAACGAACTTCTGCTGCTGCAGTTTCGCCTGGCTTGTCCAATAAGTACCCTGGATCTGCTGGATGTAGAAGACGCGACCGAGGATGATGAGGCTGAAGGCTACTATGCATAAAAAGCACAGGTAAACTCTCCATAATATATCGCGTTTAATTTCCAATGCGCGTATTGATTTTTTTTTACTCTCTGTCCGATGCGCTGTCCACAAGCATTACCGGTGGAACTGTCAGCTCTTTTAAACCATAAGGTTCAACCGCTTTTAACAGTTCGCTTTGTTTGCTCCTGAACATCACCTCGCTTTTGAATGTTTTGAATTCATAATTCAGTTCATCGATTTCCTTGCTTACCGTGTTGATGTTTCTTATGGTCTTGTCTGCGTAATGACCGTTGTATATATATATCACTGCCAGCAATGAAAGAAAAAGAAAGAAACGGAAATTCTTTACGATCCACTGATAATTCAGCAGCCGCTTCCAATCCTGTTTTGATGCTCTTGCTTTTATGTCGTCCATGATTTATTTATTTTACCTGCAGCAGATCATGATCATTTTTTTTCCGCTATCCTCAGCCTCGCGCTTCTCGATCTCGGATTCCTCTTCATTTCCTCGCCTGAAGGCACCAGTGGCTTTTTTGTAATCATCTTCAATTGCGATCGGCCTGCACCATTACCATACAGATCTAATTCATCCTTCTCTTCAAAACTTCCTTCTTTAAAGAACACTTTTACGATCCTGTCCTCTATGGAATGAAAAGTGATGACTGCGATTCTTCCACCTGCATCTAACACTGCAGGTACCTGTTCCAGCATTTCCTTAAGTGATCCAAGCTCATCATTCACTTCTATTCTTAGCGCCTGAAAAACCTGCGCGAAATATTTGTTAGGATTTCCTTTTACGATCCCATGAACAGCATTCTTGAAATCAGCGATTGTTTTTAGAGAGGTCGTCCGTCTGCTTTCAACAATTGTCCTTGCCAGTGTTTTTGCGTTTGTTACTTCTCCATATTGCTCAAACAGCTTATGCAGCTTTTGTTCAGGATATGTAGAGAGAACAGTTTGCGCGCTTGTTTGCTGGCGCTGGTCCATCCGCATGTCCAGTTCTGCTTTGTCTGCCCTCGTTGAAAATCCTCTTTCACTTTCATCGAATTGATGGCTGCTCACTCCGAGATCGGCAAGAATTCCGTTTACCACCTGTAGCTTATATAGCTTCAGAAAACGTTGGAGATGCCGGAAGTTGTGTGGAACAAAAATGATCCTGTCATCTTCAGGTAAGTTTTTTTTTGCATCCGCATCCTGATCAAATGCTATCAGCTTACCATTGTTTCCCAGCCTCCGGAGAATTTCCATGGAGTGACCACCACCACCGAAGGTGCAATCAACATATACCCCTTCCGGATCAACCTGCAATGCATCAACCGCTTCCTGAAGCAGCACCGGAACATGGTATTCAGGATGGTTGTTCTCATTCATGGCCCTTACAGTTGTAGACCAGATTGAAGTCCTTCCGGTATCACTTCCTTCGCCAGCTCGCTGAATGATTGTGGCGTCATCGACTCAAAGAACTCTTTGTATTTTTTACTATCCCAGATCTCAATTTTTTGCACAGACCCTACCAGCACTATATCTTTTCCGATTCCAGCATGCTCTTTCAGATTGGGTGGAATTAATAACCTGCCTGCGGTATCCAGCTCCAGTTCAGTTGCACCGTTAAAAAAATATCTTCTGAATTCACGAACTTTAGGGTCAAAATCATTCAGTTTGCTGATGCCCACAAAAATTGGTTCCCAATTATTTATTGGATATAGAGACAGACACTTTTCAAACCCCCGGTTGATCACAAACTGCTCCGGGGAAGTTTCAGGCAGCTTTTTCCGGATTGCCGAAGGAAGCAAAAAGCGACCCTTGGCATCCACTGTTGCCTCATATTCACCTAGAAAACCAATCATTTAGAAAAGAATTGACTCAAAATATTCATTAACTCACACAAAATAACACTTTTTCCCACTTAAGGCTCAGAAATGCGTTTATTTAATTTTTCCACACCCGAGTTTCTGCATCAGAGTCAACGCCAGCTTGATCTTCAGGGCAGTTCACCCTGCTGTGTGTCAATTCCACTGTGGATTACGTGTGAATTCCTGTTAATTAAGTGTGATTAACCTCTGTATGAACCCACGACACATTTCCATTGCCGAATACGACTATCCTTTACCGGATTCAAGAATAGCCTCCTTCCCACTGGAACAAAGAGATAACTCGAAGCTGCTTATCTGGCAAAATGAAAAGATCAGTGAAGATGTCTTTAAAAATATTCATCATCACCTGCCCTCACATTCATTATTAATTCTGAATGACACAAAAGTTGTCCAGGCAAGAATAATTTTCCAAAAACCAACAGGGGCACGCATAGAGATCTTTGCACTTGAACCTGCTGAACAATACGCCGACACTGCCACCGCTTTCTCACAACGCTGTAGTGTTAATTGGAAATGCATGGTGGGAAGAGCGTCGTCGTGGATGCATCAATCAACACTTGAAAAAAAATTAAATGATCACTGCAACCTATACGCAAAAATTATATCAAAAGAAAGTGATCACTTCATCATACAACTGTCATGGACACCCGAAGAGCTTTCTTTTGCAGAAATTTTGCTTCTGGCAGGCGCTACACCATTACCTCCTTATATTAAAAGAAAACCCGAAGCTTCGGATACAGAACGTTACCAGACCGTCTATGCGCACCACTCAGGATCAGTAGCAGCACCTACAGCAGGATTGCACTTCACACCAGAAGTATTAAATAATATCGATGCTGCGTCCATAGACGCTGATTTCGTTACCCTTCACGTAAGTGCCGGTACATTCAAGCCGGTGAAAGCGGAATACATGGCAGCACATGAAATGCATTCCGAATTCATCCAGGTTAAAAGATCACTTATTGAAAAGCTGATTTCAGGAAGGAAAACTCCTGTTATAGCAGTAGGTACAACATCATTACGAACGCTTGAAACCCTGTACTGGATAGGTGAAAAAATTTTTCGAAATAAAAACATTTCTTCTGATGATTTGCATATTCAGCAATGGGATCCTTATGATCATCCAGGCGATGTATCTGCTGGTGAATCATTGCGGTCATTGCTTTCATGGATGGATGTACATCAGATGAATTCACTGATAACCCGTACAAGTTTGCTGATTGCTCCGCCCTACAAATTCAGATTAGTGGATATACTAATCACCAATTTTCATCAGCCACGTTCAACGTTGCTGCTGCTCGTTGCAGCGTTCATTGGAAAAAAATGGAAAAGCGTATATGCGTATGCGTTAGAAAACAACTTCCGCTTTCTAAGTTATGGAGACAGCTGCCTGCTGTTCCGGCAGTGACCTGCCTTTCAAATAAGGAAGTTCAATTGTAAACGAAGAACCTTTATTAGGAGAACTGTCTACCTTTATGCGCCCTTCATGCGCGTCAACAATAGTTTTTACATAGCTGAGTCCAAGGCCAAATCCTTTCACATTATGCAGGTTGCCGGTGTGTGCACGATAAAATTTTTCGAATATGCGCCTTACAGTTTCTTTGCTCATGCCTATACCATTATCCTCGAATTTCATCACAAGGCTTTTCCCGGTATTATAACTTAAAATCTTCAATACAAGATTTTGTTTTGAATACTTAACGGCATTATCCACCAGATTCGAGATCAGGTTTCTCATATGCACTTCATCACCATTTATGAGATCGCTTTCAGCATTAAGGTCCAGCTCGATCCTTCCTTCAATCTCCTGCAACTGCAACGTATAATTAGGTATCACCTGCCGTATTAATTCATGAACATGTACAGGCGCTTTACTCAGCTGTACTTCCTGCCGGTCCATTAATGCGGCCTGCAATATTGTTTCAACATGCTTATTCATTCTCTTGTTCTCTTCCTTGATGATACCGCTGAAATACTCCATGCGTGTGCGGTCTTCAATAACCTTATTATTCCTTAATGCATCTACTGCCAATGAAATTGTAGCGAGTGGCGTTTTAAATTCATGCGTCATGTTATTGATGAAGTCGTTCTTGATCTCACTTAATTTCTTCTGTCTCAGCAATGCATAAACTGTAACACTGAATGCACTGATGATCATAAGTGTAAAAAATACCGACCCGATGATCATCCATTTCATCTGCTGAAATACAATTGCTTTAAAGTTAGGAACGATCAATATCATTTGCTGAACAGGAACAAGATTCTCAAGATCACTCCCACTTGGCGGTTGAAGTACATATTGCCAGCGGAAATTATTTAC
>DATLDR010000070.1:0-4251 GCA_035525775.1 Flavitalea sp. | reverse complement strand
TTCCTGGCATATTCACTATTGACATTGTTATTTTTACCGGTGAAGATGATTATGGCAACACCGGTGATAACAATAAATAAAATCGCTGCCAACTTCCACCATAAATTATCTGCAGCTACAAGAACCCCTTTCTTTTTGATTACTCTATTTTGTAAACGTGTATTTAACTCATTGATATCGGCAGAAAATTTCTGATGGTCATTCAACTGTTGCATTCCTTCCAGAGCATCGGCGAGGAAAGGATCATTCAATGCTTCTTTTTCGAATGCATGCATCTGTGAAGGCGATAACTTTCCTTCCAGGTAAAGCCTGATATCTTCAATTGTATAATTTTGTCTATCGCTCATTTTACTGATGCAAAAGCCGATTTATCCATGCATATTTTAAGGTTTCTTCTGCCATTCTGTATCAGGCTCCTTACCTTGTTCCAGCCAAGCCCTGTTATTTCACTGATCTCCTTATAACATTTCCCCTGCAGGTAAAATAATTCTATTGTTTTTTTCTGTTCAGATGCCAGCTTGTCAATGCAAGCGGTCATCTGCTGATACTGCCATTCTTTTTCATTAACATCCTGCAGATGCAATTCATCTTTCAATTGCATATTATTTTCATCAAGTATTACAGATTTATTTCGTGATTGCAACCGCAGCTTCATTAAGCAATGATTTTTAATCACTGTATACAGCCAGCTTTTGAAATTGACAACCTCATGTTTTTTTAGCTTGCTAACCAGCTCCTCAAAAACTTCCATCACCGCATCTTTTGAAGCTTCCTGGTCTTTCAGGTATTTATTGGCAACAGCATAAGCCATGGCCATATACGGCCGGTAAAGCTGAGCAAGGATATTCATGTCGCTTGTTTCCTGGTACCTTTTAATAAGGAAGTCATCAATATTATCAGGCGATATTGTTTGCAGAGCGTTCAGGAGTTTTTGTTGGATAACTAAATTAAAAAAATGCCGGCAATTATGTAATGACAGTTTTTTCAGCATCAGGAGATAAAATAAAGTGTTATGAAATATATAATATTCGCCCTTATGATTTCAGTGTTCCCGGTATTTTCAATTTTCACAACAGTTGTGATCTCCGGCAGGGTTACTGATTTATCTGACGGCCTCCCTGTTTCAGGCGCTACAGTAAAGTGGAAAGGAACAACAACCGCTGTTACAACTGGTCCGGAAGGAAAGTTTTCAATTAAGACTTCTCAACAATCAACGACGCTGGTTATTAGTATGGTGGGTTATAAAACTCAGGAGATAAAGATTGAAAATGTTGCAAATGCACTCGAAATAAAATTGAGGGCGATATCTTCCAATTTGGAAAAAGAGGAAGCAGTAGTAACCGCCATGGGAATAGAAACTCTACTTCAAGCAAAAGTTCCTGGAATAGCTGTCCACGGAAAAAAGGGTTTGTACCGGCAGGCGCTGCCTAACCAGTCGATTTATTTTCCCGAACCTGAATTTAATACCGAAGACTACGACCACATCATTGAAAACCGGTTTCTTGAAACTTCGGTGAATCCATTATCGACTTTTTCTATTGATGTAGATGGTGCTTCTTATAGTAATGTACGCAGGTTCCTGCACGCAGGCCAGTTGCCGCCTGCTGGCGCTGTTCGTGTTGAAGAGCTGATCAACTATTTTCATTACGATTACCCGGCGCCGAAAGGTGATGATCCGTTTTCTATCAACACAGAAATGGCGGATTGCCCCTGGAACAAAGAAAATAAATTGGTGATCATAGGTCTGCAGGGAAAGAACATTCCTGTAGATGATCTTTCCGCAAGTAATCTTGTTTTCCTGATAGATGTATCCGGGTCTATGCAGGACGAAAATAAATTGCCGCTGGTAAAATCATCCATTAAACTTCTTGTTGAGCAACTGAGGGAAAAAGATCAAGTATCGATGGTGGTATATGCAGGCAATGCAGGACTTGTACTGCCATCAACAAGCGGCGCTGATAAAGTAAAAATAATGAGTGCCATCAATGATCTTGAAGCCGGTGGTTCAACAGCAGGGGGCGCAGGTATTCAACTTGCCTATAAGATCGCAAAACAAAATTTTATACGGAAAGGAAATAACCGTGTGATCCTTTGTACTGATGGAGATTTCAATGTGGGATTGAGCAGTGATGCATCGCTTGTAGAACTGATAGAAAAAGAAAAAGCCTCCGGTGTTTACCTGACGGTGCTGGGATATGGAATGGGGAATTATAAAGACAACAAAATGCAGCAGCTGGCCGATAAAGGCAATGGAAACCACGCATATATTGATAACATCAATGAAGCAAAGAAAGTTTTGGTGAATGAATTCGGTGGAACGCTTTTCACGATTGCGAAAGATGTGAAGCTGCAGGTTGAATTTAATCCTGCAAAAGTTCAGGCATACCGGCTGGTGGGATATGAGAATAGAATGCTGAATAAAGAAGATTTTAATAACGACACAAAAGATGCCGGCGAAATTGGCAGCGGTCACACTGTTACTGCTTTGTATGAGCTTATACCTGCAGGCGTTAAAAGTGAATTCATTGAAAAAACAGATCCCCTTAAATATTCTTCATCAGAAAAACCTTCCCACCGTGAGAATGATGAGATCATGAATATAAAGTTCCGGTATAAAAAGCCGGATGCCGAAAAGAGCATGCTTATTGAGCATCCTGTAGAAAATGATAATGTTGCACAAACTTCCGATAATTTCAGGTTTGCGGCTGCTGTGGCACAATTTGGTATGCTACTGAATAATTCAATATTTAAACAGGGTTCTTCGTTTGAAAATGCAAAGATGCTTGCCAGTGGTGCAATAGGTGATGATGATGAAGGTTACAGGCAGGAATTTTTAACGCTGATCAGGCAGGCAAGAAAGTTATATAAAGATGAAATTGTTTCTAAAAAGTGATGGAGGGCAAAGGGCAGAGGGCAGGCAACCACAGGGTGACCCCCTATCAGCAGGCATGTAGTAATACTGCATCAGATTAAGCCAGGCCCTCTAGGGCAACAGGATTTTCACCTATATTGATTTCTTTATCAGTGATATTATAATATAACAACTTTTCCTGTGCGCACGGATTCATCAGCGGCAAATGCGATTTTCAGGCTGTTTACTGCATCATCACCGTGTGCGGTCAGATCAATATCTTCTTGTATAGCATTCAGAAAGTAACGCTGTTCCCTGTTGCACAATTCCTGGTGATCCGGTTCATCCTGCAAATTGATCCAGGTATCTTCCTTAGCGAACTTTTCATTTTTATCGAGATCCGCATGATGGAAACGAAGAGATTCCGTTTTTGTATGCGCTTCTATCGATTGCGACTTACCTGCTCCGCCAGCTTCCCTGGCAACGATTGACACTGATCCTTTAGGACCTATCACATCTTTCACAAAAAAAGCTGTTTCGCTCACCATTGGTCCCCATCCCGCTTCATACCAACCAACAGAACCATCTTCAAAACGAATCTGCAGCTGTCCGTAATTATAATTACCGGCGGGTATTTCTTCCGTGAGCCTGGCGCCGATAGCATAAACCTGCACTGGTTTTGAACGCGTCATCTGGCACATCACATCAATATAATGTACTCCACAGTCAACGATAGGGCTAAGACTATTCATAAGATTGCGGTGCAGCGTCCACATGCTGCCATCACTCTGCTGATTAAGGTTCATCCTCATCACGAGTGGCTTTCCAAGTTCACTGGTAAGCTCAACAAATTTTTCCCATGAAGGATGATGACGGAGAATATACCCGACCACCAATTTTTTGCGTGCTTTTTTTGCAGCCGCTACTACACGCTCTGCTCCTTCAACTGAGTCTGCAAGCGGCTTTTCAATAAATACATGGCAACCATTTTCAAAAGCGAGGAGCGCAAATTTTTCATGAGTGTCGGGATAAGTTGATATGCATACAGCATCAGGTTGTGTTGCCCGCATCCCTTCTTCTACAGAATTAAAAAGAGGATACCGATCACCTAGTTTTGCATTCAGAACTTCCTTGCTTTTTCCCTGCGATACAAGTCCGCATATTTCAAATCCATCAAGATGATGGTAGGCTATTGCGTGTGATGAACCCATATTTCCGCAGCCTGCAACAAGAATTTTAACCGGTTTTTTCATATCTGACATAATTATCTAATATAAATTTAAAACGCAAACGATTGCATAATCAGCAGTTGCAACATGAACTTACAATTTATCAATTAACAACTTGCATAAACAGATAAATTAAGGAAATTTGAGTTAGATTTATTGCTTTGCCGGATA
>DATLDR010000069.1:0-18762 GCA_035525775.1 Flavitalea sp. | reverse complement strand
CTGATGAGTCGGCACTGGTAGAAAATGCTTCGTGGCTGCTGACAAAGCATCGGATAATAGGAAAGGTGTTCGGTGTATTTGGGGCACTAAGCGAAAGTTATAACAGCCTTCTCGAAGATTATTCAGCGTTCATTCCAAAAGAAGTTACAGCGGTCTCTCCAAAAATCTTCAAGGGTGAGCATTACAGGCAGTTGCCTTATGTAATGCTTGACCAGCCAAGGTATTTCAAACACGACGATACTTTTGCAATACGTACATTTTTCTGGTGGGGCAATAGTTTTAGTATCCACCTGTTGCTTGGAGGCAGATATAAACAAATGTTTGAAAGAAAGATACAAAGCCATTTAAATGACGGTAGTCTCGGATCATGGTACATAGGAGTGAGCGCAGATCCATGGCAGCATCATTTTGAAGAGGAAAATTACCTGCCTGTAAGTGAACTTAGAAATAATAATGTAGCAATCCATGAAAGTAATTACCTCAAGATTGGAAAATGGCATGATGTTATTGACTGGAAAGGTGCATTCGCATTTTTTATTACATCATACAAACAAATACTGGAATCATTGGTATAAAAGATCCATACAATTCAATATTAAAAAAGGGCAGAAAAATAGTGAAGCTCATGGGCTTAATTCTTCCCCGGTACGATATTGAAATGATCCATAAAATGCGTACTACGGTTAAAAAAATGCGCGCATTAAGCGATTGGTCGGACATTGAAGTAAAAAAAATCTTCCGTAAATATTACCGTATTGCAGGTTCCATCAGAAATGTTCAGCTGCTAATAATTAAGATCAGGAGGGGTGATGCTGGAATTCCTTTTTCATTTATTGAATGGCTGGAAGGCCACCTGCATCATTTGAAAATCGTCTGGCAGGAAACATACCGCCAGAAAAAAATAAAGAAGGAATACTACAAACTGAAAAAAGTACTTAAAAGCCGAAAACGGACACAACACGCTCTAAGATTTGCATTAGATAAAAACGAACAGATCATAGCGTTTAGAAATGCCAGGCCATTAAACGATGAACGGATACATAACGGCAGAAAAATCATCAAAGAAATTGATTACCTGAATAAATGGGAAAATAAACCTTCTGATGATGCAATTAAAAAACTGGCTGACACAACCGGCAACTATATGGATGCTGTAAGTGACATACAATTGCTTGAACTGTATATTGAACAGGAAATAGATCAGGCAAAACGTAATGCAGCAAATTCACTGCTTTCAGAATGGATTCAGAATAAAGATACCGACATGAAGAAATTGCTGAAAAGCATTGATACGCTGTCTGCCTGATATATTTATTTTTTAATTTTAATATACAGATAACATCCCGCAAAGATCTTTATATGAAAAAACAAAACAGACGCGACTTTGTAAAGAGCACAGCGATTGCAGCAACAGGTTTTTTTATTGTACCCCGGCATGTACTCGGCAGGGGATATGTTGCACCAAGTGATAAATTATACATAGCCGGAATTGGAGCTGGCGGTAAGGGTGGTGATGATATAAACGAGCATTCAAAAAGTCCAAAAGCAGAAATCGCCTTTCTATGTGATGTCGATGACAGGCAAAGCACTGCCTCAAGGAAAAAATTTCCAAAAGCAAAATATTATAAAGACTGGCGGAAGCTGTATGAAAAAGAATCAAAGAATTTTGATGCCGTTTCCGTAGGTACTCCGGATCACAACCATGCTATCATTGCATTTTTTGCCATGCAGATGGGCAAGCACGTGTATGTTCAGAAGCCACTTACACATGATATTTATGAATCCAGAATACTTACAGAAGCCGCAGACCGATATAAAGTAGTAACGCAAATGGGCGATCAGGGATCCTCTCATGACGGACAACGGCTCATGAAAGAATGGTACGATGCAGGCATAATCGGAGAAGCACATACCGTATATTGCTGGACTGACAGGCCTGTTTGGCCGCAGGGAATTCCGTGGCCGCAGAAAGCATCTCAGATCCCTGCCGGATTAGACTGGGACCTTTGGCTGGGTACTGCTCAAAAGCATCACTACATTGAAAACATGGTGCCTTTTAATTGGAGGGGCTGGTGGGATTTTGGCACAGGCGCTCTGGGTGACATGGGTTGTCACATTATCGGACCTGTATTTAAAATTCTTGATCTTGGGTATCCTACATCTGTACATGCAAGTGCCAGCACTATTTATTCGGGAGTTTTCACAGAAGCACATTTGCCCGATAGCGGCCCGGTTTCATCAACAATGAGTTTCAATTATGAAAGGAAGGATGGAAAAAACATTCGGCTAATGTGGATGGATGGAGGCATTCAGCCAGAACGGCCGGAAGAATTAAAACCAAATGAAGTGATGGGAGGCGGAAGCAATGGGGCACTGATCATTGGAACAAAAGGAAAAATGATGTGCGACATATACGGAATGAATCCTCAATTGTTACCACTATCACTCACGAGTCAAACAAAAGTTCCTCAAAGATACCCGCGTGTTGAAAACAGTTATAATGGACATTACATTCAATGGGTAAATGCGGCAATCGCTGGTTTTGAAAAAGGTGTTACCAGTTCTCCCTTTAAATCATATGCAGGTCCATTAAGTGAATCTGTGCTGATGGGAAATCTTGCCTTGCTCAGTTTCAACTACCGGGAGAAAAAAGCAGATGGCGGTTTTACATATCCTGGCAGGGGAATTACTCTTGAATGGGACGCAAAGAATATGAAGGTTAAAAACTTTGAACCCGCTAACCAGTTTGTTAAAAGGAAATACAGGGCGGGATGGCCGGAATTGAAATTTTGAGTGATTCAATATAATAAAAACTCTGAGCAGGCAGCGGTTTGACGAATGAAAACATTCTTACTAATTCTTTATTGTGTGTTGTATTCCTCTGCCCATTCCCAGGGCATTAAAGGCGCTATCCGCGACGCAAAAACAAATAAGCCATTACCATCTCGCATTATTATCACAGATGATACGGGTCATATTTATAATTCTTATTACAATAAATTAAATGGATTTTTTACGGAAGAGGATGGTACTTTCTTTCAGGAATTGAAAAATGCTCATTATACACTGGAAGTATTCCGAGGGATTGATTATGTATCGCGAAAATTCGATATTCACATAAATGGACGAATAATAGATACCACCATTTTACTTGATCAATGGTATCCACTAAAAAAAGAAGGATGGTACAATGGTGATGGCCATGATCATTTGTATACCGATCTCAGACCGGATACAGCTATGCTGAAAATGGTAAGAAAAATTTGCAGGGCGCAGGGAGTGGATTTCATGTGCACTGCACAAGGATGGTCAGGATATAATGACAGTACATGGAAAAGTGGTTATGCGGAATTTACTGACAACAACTTTCACTTTTCATATGGTTCTGAAATGCCCAAATACAGAACCGGTCATACATGGTGGCTGGGGCAGCAATCTACATATGGGTTATTTGAATCCACAATGGACACTGCTTATGAAAATCAGTATTATCAATCGGAAAAAGGAACAGGTTGGAACTTTGAGCAGCTGCCCTTCCCTGAACTACCTGATATAGAAGTGGTAAATAGATTTAAAAAGTCAGATGGGTCCATTGCTGTTGCTGCACACCCAACCTCCTGGTGGATGCAAAAACGAGGGGATATAGAAAAATATGTAACAAATGTTGCCTGTAATTTATCATTCGGATTATTATCAGGGAAAATCTGGGACGGAATCGTAGCCATGGGATATGATCACGATCATTACTTTTATCAGAACCTATGGTTTAATATATTGAATCACGGATACAGAATGCCAGCATTCGCCGAGCTGGATGGAGGATTAGGCAAAGATGATAAATTCTATTATGGTTCTATGCGCACCTATTTTCATGTGGATGGTGAATTCAATATTAATAAAGTAGTGACTGCAGCAAAAAAAGGAAATAGCTTTCTTACTTCTGGTCCGATAATTATAGCGCGCATTGATAACAAATATAATTATGGCGACATCATACCGGCACATGGTGAAAAACATGTTTTGCAAATTGACGCTTATGCTTCCGGAGATAAAAATGATTACTTATCGTACATAATTGTTTTCAGAAATGGAAAAATATTTAAGTTATGGGATGTAAGAAATGAAAAGAAGAGATCCTTCAAAAGATCTGTGCCTGTCAAAGAAAAAAACCGAAGCTGGTATATTGTTAAAGCATATGGCAAAAACGCCTGGGTCAATCCAATGAATTTAGACGTTATGGCCGCATGTGCGAATAAAAAAAACATAGAATCATTCGAAGGACAGCGGGATGTAGCCTTCACGAATCCCTTTTATTTCAGAAGTAAAAATGAAAGGGATCCCGAAGTGTTAACATCGAATGTTCATCTGACACTATCAGAAAAGAAGTCAGCCACAATTGAAATATCAGTTGCGGGCGAAAAAATAAAAACAGTCAGAGTGCTATCAGGCCAAGCCAGTTTTCAAATGCCTGTAAATGGAGTGTTGAAAATAATTGCCGATGGAGTTCCGACGATCTACAGAAGTCTTTATCTCGATTATTTCCCTCACAGGAACCTGATTGAAGATCTCGCTTCCGGTAAATGGAAGGAAAATTATAACGTTGTATTCCACCCGGGTGAAGTGCCATGGGACGCTTTCAATTTTGACAGGACAATAAAAATATTATCAAATGTACATTGGTACATACCTCTGAAGCCAAATGAACGGGACCAATTATATGCGGATCCTGCTTATAACCTATCTTCCAAACGCTAACCTTGTGCTTTTGTCTGCTTCCTGATGACACTTTTTTTCTTTGAACTGATTTCTGCGGCATCAATGGAATGCGACTCATGAATATCATTATCTTTCTTAGCCAGTTCTGCAAGCTTTGCGTAAAATTGATGTAATTGATCGAGTTCGCTTTCATTCAGGTCTTCAATATCAACCATTCTGTTACTGCAACCAGCATTTGACGCAATTAGTTCATTTAACTTCAGATGAATGGCCTTGGAATCCTTATTCTGCGTTTTCTGAATCAAGAACACCATTAAGAAGGTGATAATAGTTGTGCCGGTATTAATCACCAGCTGCCATGTTTCTGAAAATTTAAACACGGGACCTGTAACTGCCCACACAATTACTATACTTACCGCCAGCAAAAAGGCGACAGAACTACCAGTAGCTCTTGTCGCCCATTCGGCAAATTTTTCGAAAAAAGTTTTTTTGCCTTTTGTTATCTTATTTTTTTGTTTTGCCATGGCTCTATTTTATAAGCCAATGTACGTAAAACCTGATTTTTTTTAAGCAATCACTTTTGTTGTACCACCTTCTAATTTTGATACATCAACCGGTTTATTTGTTTTCCATTCGCCCTGAGTAAAATCAGGAACGTCAACGGACATTCCGCGTTTGGCTACAGACTTTTCACTCAATGGAACAATAGAACTCCATGCGGCTGCATCATACACATTTATATCTAGCGGAAGGCCGTTGCGCAGACAATCTATTGTACGCCAGTCCATCAAAAAGTCCATACCACCGTGTCCGCCAATCTGCTTTGCAAGCTCTCCTACTGTTTTCACTATCGGTGGCTGATATTTTTCAGTAAATTCTTTCATTTCCTCTTCAGTTGCCCAGGCTTTATGTCCTATGTTTATTCTTCCTGGTTCAGGATATTTCAGTGCAGCGCCTTTGGTGCCGCTGATCAGGTGTATCCTCGAATAGACGCGCGGAGAACTTACATCGTGCTGAATCATCATTGTTTTACCTTTCACAGTACGAATAGTCGTAGTGTTCATGTTCCCCCGGAAAGTTTTGTCTGCAAACTGTTTATAGAAATCATCTGTCGCCGCAAGTTCTTTTGCATGAGGCGCCATAGTAAAATCGTTTGTTGAAATGGAAGTCAGGTAATCCATCCGGTCACCACGGTTGATATTAAGCGCCTGGGCGATCGGACCAAGTCCATGAGTAGGATATAGGTCACCCTTTCTGAAATTTTCTTTCAGGCGCCACATGTCATAATAACCTTCCTTGCTGAAATTAAGGTCTACTAGGTCATGTATGTATGCGCCCTCTGCATGAATTATCTCACCGAAAACTCCCTGCCGTACCATATTCAACGTGAGCAGCTCAAAAAAGTCATAACAGCAGTTTTCCAGGATCATACAATGCTTCTTCGTACTTTCTGATGTTTCAACCAGCTGCCAGCATTCATCAAGAGTTTTGGCAGCAGGCACCTCTGTACAAACGTGTTTGCCTGCTTTCATTGCATACACGGCCATTGGAGTATGAAGCGCCCATGGCGTAGCGATGTAAATAAGGTCAAGGTCATTTCTGTCAACCATTTTTTTCCAAATTTCCTTATCGCCGCTATACAGATCAGGTTTATGGTTAGTATTTGAAAGCGACTGCTTTGCTGCTTCAGCTTTTTCAGGTCTGATGTCGCAAAGTCCTTTTATTTCAACTCCTTCAATCTTGCTCATGCGTAACACTGCATCCGGTCCACGTTGTCCAAGGCCTATGAATCCGATACGCACGGTATCTAGCTTAGGCGCAGCATAACCGCTCATATTAAAATGCTTTGCCGGGTTTCTTTTGAAAGGGTCAGTTGCCGGGTTGTCGTTTCCGTTCCCTGCTTTTACAAAAGAAGGTGGCACAAGCGATATGCCGGCAAGTCCTGAAAGCCTTAAAAAATCTCTGCGGTTACTTTTCATTTAAAATATTTTTTTAATCAAAGAATGAATATAGGTATATCTCTGTTAAATTGATGAGCCGGAGGTCTGGCAAACGTTTGCGTTGATTTTTGCAGCATTTTTTATCAATAAATTTTAATAAAGTAATATTTTTTCAACCATGTATTACATTGTAAAAAAAGCAAATGGTATGTTGAAATACCTTTTGCTGGTCATTTTAATTTTTACTTTAACGGAATGCTCGGAAAAAAAAGCGTCCCCTCCTTCAGGCAACGTAAGCGCTGCAAACGCACTGGCCACCTTCCAGTTGGCAGATGGATTTAAAATTGAAATGGTTGCGTCTGAACCACTGGTTACAGATCCCGTGGATATGGAAATTGATGAGAACGGACGGATGTATGTGGTTGAAATGCATGGTTATCCACTGGATAAATCAGGCAGTGGAAATATTATTGTTCTTTCTGATGAAGATGGTGATGGGAAAATGGACAAGCGTATCGTTTTTAAAGATAGTCTTGTGCTGCCTACGAGCATATTAAGATGGAAAAAAGGATTGCTGGTAACAGATTCTCCAAACCTGCTGTATCTGGAAGATACTGACGGTGACGGACATGCGAATATAACCGACACCATCTTACATGGCTTTGCCCTTACTAACCCGCAACACAATATGAATAATCCCATTTATGGCATTGATAACTGGATTTATATTGCTCATGAGGGTGCCGTAGGAACAAGAGAATATAAAGAAGAGTTTGGCGATGAAGGTGAAGAAATAGTTTTTTACCGCGATAGCAACGCGGTGAGATTACCAAGAAATGCAGGTGGCAGATCTGTTCGTGTGCGACCAGAAAAAAAACAGCTTGAAATGCTGTCAAGCAGATGCCAGTTTGGCCATACATTTGACGAATGGGGCAGAAGATTCAACTGCAACAATTCGAACCAGGGTTACCAGGAAGTAATCGCACAGCGTTATTTTGAAAGAAACCCAAACATGTTTGTGTCGCAGGCGGTGCAATCAATGTCAGATCACAGGGATGCAGCTGAAGTATTTCCTACTACTATTCACCCCGACAGGCAGATACTTACTGATCCCGGCGTGCTTACGTCCGCATGCGGTCTTACCACATATATGGGTAACAGTTTTCCAGGTGAATACAACAATAACGTAACGTTTGTTGCCGAACCGGTGAGTAATCTTGTTCATGTTGATAAATTACGGGACAGCGGAGCAACATTTGTTGCCAGCCGTGTATTACAGAATAAAGAATTTCTTTCCTCCACTGATTCATGGAGCAGGCCTGTTAATTTTTATATTGGTCCGGATGGTGCTTTGTACATGCTGGATTATTACAGGAAAGTAATTGAGTCGCCCGAATGGATGAGTGATGAAGCGATCAAATCAGGCGGTTTATATGATGGCGCTGATAAAGGAAGAATTTACCGCATTACAGCAAAGAATGTGAAAAAAGCCGATTGGACGAAAGGATTAAATCTTGGAAAAAGTTCAATACAGGAATTAGTTAAAACTTTAAGCAACGGTAATTATTGGTGGAGAATAAATGCCCAGCGTTTACTTGTTGACCGTGCAGACAAAAAAGCAGTTCCATTACTGAGTGACCTTTTACAAAATGGTACGTCTATTGCAAAACTGCATGCGTTATGGACGCTCGACGGACTCGGAGGAATTATCAATCAACAGATCATCACTGCCCTTAAGGATCCGGATGCACGGATTAGGGAGAATGCCATCCAGATTGCTGAGAAGTACCTGGATAAATCGCCGGATATGGCCCCTGCATTGATAGCAATGAAAAACGATAATGATGCGAAAGTCCGCTTTCAATTGTTGCTGACTTTAGGATTTGTAAATACCCCGCAGGCAGCAGAAGCAAGAAATAATATTTTGTTCAGAGACATCAACGATAAGTGGGTGCAGATCGCTGCATTGTCGGCATCATCACTTAATAAAAGTGAATTGCTGGACAGGCTTACAAAACAATCTGGTGCAGATCAGATGAAATATGCATCGTTGACAGAAAGGCTTACAACGATGATCGGCGCATCAGGATCGCGGAATGAGATAGAACAGTTAATAAGAAAAGCAAGTTTGTCGGGGAACACAGCAATACTGAAAGGAGTATCGGATGGATTTCGCAACCGCAAAAGTTCATTGTCTTTAGGCAATGATGTACAGGTATTACTTATAAATACTTTTTTTGAAAGTGGTGATGCTGAGCGGTCAGGCGCTATACTAACACTTTTAAAGGAAAATAATATTGCTGATGGTGAATTGAAAAATGCTTCAATTAAAAAAGCAGTGGCTCTCATGAAAGATACTGCTCAGGATTACCGGAAGAGGGCGGCTGCTATCAAATTTCTGGAGTTGGGCAGTGTTGCTCCTTATGGAGATGATCTGAAAAAACTGATAGTACCTAATGAAGAACCTGTCGTGCAAATGGCAGCATTGAATGCTTTGTCGAAAGTAAAGGGCACCGTTGTAAGCGAATATGCGATTAAGCAATGGCCGGTAATGACTCCCGAAATAAGGTCAGTAGCCGTAAATACTTTTCTTGAAGATTCTGCACGAATAGTTTTACTGATCGACGCGCTGGATCAAAATATCATCAATACCAGCAGTGTACCATTTGGAACAAGTGTTGAGCTTATGCAAAATACTGATTCTGTTTTAAGAAGACGTGCGAGAAATATATTTACGAAAAACGAACGTGAAAGAAAACGTATCAATAAGGAATACCAGGCATCGCTTGAAATGGAAGGGAATGCCACTAACGGAAAAGAGATTTTTGTACACAATTGCGCTATTTGTCACCAGGTCCGGGGAAAGATCGGTGTTGCAATTGGTCCGGATCTGGGAACCGTGCATAACTGGGTAAAGGAAGACCTGCTGGCGAACATTCTTGATCCGAATATGGGTATCGCAAGTGGATATGATACATGGCACGCAGTACTTAATGACGGTACCAGTGTTCAGGGGATCATTGCAGAAGAAACACCTGCAGCGATCACATTCCGTAACAATAATATGCAGGATAAAACTTTGTCGCGTCAGGATATGAAATCTCTGAAAGCATTGAATACTTCTTTAATGCCGTCTGGTTTTGAAAAAAGTATAAATAAGCAGCAGATGGCTGATCTGATGGCATTTTTGAAGTCAAGAGAATAAAGATTGTGCAGGGGGCAGGGAGATTAATTATTATTTATGCTTCCTGCTATCTTGTTTGTCATCCTTTATGCGAACATGGCTATTGCTGTCCATATCATCAGGATCAGCACACCCGAGCGGCGTGGTTCTCTTAATTGCTTAACATGTCGTTTTTTACGGGTTTTGCGGCGGGTATTCGTTTTTTTTCTCATAAGATGGATAATTTGACAGGATATAAGCAACCACTAACATGCCATCTCGCTTATACTTGTAAATCAACATTCTGCAAACGATTAGAAAACTAATCCGTTCCCAAGAAAGGAAACATATTCCAATTATTGTCTATCCCGGTAACGCTGAAAGCAGAGGAACAGAAATCCATCAGGCATGCAGAATGCAACTAAAACTACATTCACTAAGATCAGATTCAGTGTAGCAAATTTATCCAGAGAAGGTATCATTGTCCGGGAAAGCACGAATCTGCACAATCATGCATTCGCCGCATATTGCTGCATACAATGATTGCATGTTTATGGCTTTTTTATAATCTTTAATGCAATGTCCTCTTTATGCGGAGGGATTTTTAATGATAACTTATTATTCTTACTTGCTACAATAACACTCTTTTGATATTTTCCTGATGCCGGATGCATCCATGTTACGTTGTAAAGTCCGGAAGGAATAGGTAGATCGATTGCTGAAAGTGTATCATCGATGAAATAGACTGCATACTGTTTTGACAATTCTGAAATAGCATTCCATCTCAAATTAGATTTTGGAATGAGTGCAGTGTCAGGTTTCATCTTTATAAAATCAAAGCCTTCAATAAAGTTTTTTAAATAACCGAATTGTTTTCGCAGCGCATCACTGCCGCCGCCTGGTTGCAAAGTGTCATATTTATAATCGCCTGATTCATGTGCCGGAGCAAAGGAATAATCGAGGTGATTGAACAGGGCACCGCCTGAAATAATAAATCTCCATCCTTCAAACCTGTAAGTTGAATCACTTATGCCACGGAAACCGGTTTCATTATCGCCTAATGCTTTATTGAGTTGGTAATTCATTGCAACGGTTACAGGCGGATAAGCGTAATGCCAGTTGAATACAGATACAGCCGGATGGGGATCAGTAACAAGGGAACTGCCGTTCTGGATATTCTGAGAGATGAGGTGCTTTTTTGGAAGCTGTTTTTCAGTTTCATGGATAACATCTGCAATAGCATGCTGCCACTCCATTGTGATGCCGCCGAAATATGGCTCATTGCAAATTTCAAAGATCACATTGTCATAATCATTCAGCTCAATCACGAGCTTTCTAACCAGCGTTTGTTGAATTTGCAGGAGCGATCCGTTTTTATCGATCGTGTACACATCGGTTCTCTGAAGGTGGGGTGTTGCATTAATGTTATTTGAAGGATGCATCGGACTTAATACCCACATGTTATCTTCATAAAAAGGACAAAATAATGTGAATTCGACAATTATATTATTGTTCGCTGCGGTTTGTACAAAATCCTTTAGCCGTTTAAAATAGTGATCATCCCATCTTGTAAGGTCAAATTTATTGCCGCCGTTTTTATAACCTGGTGTATCACTTCTGGCCCATGGAGTAAGATATTTCATTGATACCGGCGCGAGAGTATTGTTCGCAATATTAAATGCACCCGGCTGTTCGCAATATATACCGCTGAAAGTACGTGTTAGGTTCAGGCCTTTCCTTTTGAGTTCAGCCAGGTACTTCCTGTAATTAAAATCAAGGTTCAGTACTGCACCATAATGTTCACCCGAAGTAATGAGGACGGCAGGCTTGGTCTTGTAAAAAAAGTAATGAGGATTTACCTGATTAAGTGAAATTGGCTGGCAAAGTGCTACTGAAAAATACAGTAACGAATAAAATAAACACAGAGATCTGATCATTGGAGGGATTTGACCCTCTAATCTAGTTAAAAATCAAATTTACCCGCACATTCATCGCATCCATGACTGAAAAAACGCAGTATTCTTTTCGGGTTCCCATTGAAGAGCTTTAAGATAACATTCAAGTTCCTTGATCTGCAGGTAAATTTCTTTTAGGTCTGATGCCGAATGTCCTTCCCGCATTCCATGGTCGAATTTCGATCTCAATTCATTTAACTGAATGATAATGGCGGTGAGGTCTGTCGAGACTTCGTTGCTGATATCGGATTGCATAGGTACCTTTTATTGAAGTGATAAAAAAGGCGAACGTACCTAAGTTAAGATATTTAAATAAGAAAATCAAGGGCACGTCTCAATTAATACATTCATAACGTTCGGATAACAAAAAGATTTGTAACATGGTGGTATGAAAGCCGTCTTTATTTTAATAATCTTTTTTCTTCCTTTAATAACGAATGCTCAAATACAGATCGTGCATAAAGAAAACATTAACCTGCGGGATGGAGAAAGGCAGGAGTGGAGCACCTTTCCGGTTCATGTTTATGATAGCATGCTTCTCATACATTTTAGCACGGAAAACACATGCGGAGAGCAAACACTTTCTCTCATTCAATCCGATGTAAACCATATATGGAGGGTGAAAATCAATGGTAAGGGCTTGGGCAATCTTACAGAAGATGAAAAAAGCATGACTACTTATTTTCCAATACCGCCGGGGACATTACAGGAAAAAGATAACGTTTTGATCATCTCACCTGGAACCACCCAAAGCAATATGACTGATGATATTACAGTTGGTAACATTATATTGCTTCATTCATCGGTAAATGACGTGCTGTCTGCAGCGAATTTAAAAATTAGTACGGGCATTCCTTCAAAACTCACTATTCTAAACGATAAAAATGTTCTTCAGCCGGTAAGAACGTCGCCAGGTGACACACTTGCTGTACGTACCGGAGTGATCTATTCAGGCACCGGAAATTTTTCATTTTCTCTTCCTGCAGGCCGATATAAAGTTTATGCGAGCCGTGGCTTTGAATACGGTGTTGATTCATTGTCAGTAATGCTCATTGAAAATCAGACAATAAATAAAAAGCTCTCTATAAGTCATGAGGTGAATCTGAAGAAATGGAAAAGTTGCGATACCCATCTTCACACCTTTGAATTTTCAGGTCATGGAGACGCTTCCATGAAAGAGAGAATTCTCACCATTGCCGGCGAAGGACTTGATTACGGAGTGATCACAGAGCATAATAAGACGGTTAATATAACAGATTTAGTGAAGAGAATGAAAATGAATAAATGGTTTACACCGGTAACTGGTGATGAGCTCACCACAAATATTGGTCATTTCAATATCTTCCCGATTACCAACGAAGATGTTTTATCTCCTGACGTCGCAAACTGGAACCAGCTTGCGCAAAACCTGCGTAAACTTTCAGATAAAAAAGTGGTTATACTTAATCATGCGCGTGATATACATAATAACTTCAGGCCTTTTGATTCGTTAACCGGAATCAAAAAAGAAACCTTCCCGGCAAACGCCATGGAAATAATGAATTCCGGTTCGCAGCAAACAGATCCCCGGCAATTATATCTCGACTGGATGATGCTCCTGAACAAGGGGATAGTCCTTACTCCGGTAGGCTCTAGTGATTCACATGATGTAAGCAGGTTCATTGCAGGGCAGGCAAGAACGTATGTACGGTCTGACGGCGACTTTATTACCAATCTCATAAAAGGCCAGGTAAGCGTGAGCTTCGGTTTGTTTACAGAACTTGATGTCGTCATGAATTCATCGGGCAAAAAAATCATTGCTATTAAAGTATATGCTCCTTCCTGGATAAAGGCGCAAAAGATTTATTTATTCGCGAATGGCAAAGAAATATTTACATCAAAAATTACGCGAAAGAAACCAGGAGGCTTAATTGGTGAATTTCATGTACCCGTTGCAGGGTTAGTTAAGGGAACTTTGCTTGTTGCAGCAGCAGAAGGCGGTGATCCGCTTGTACCGTGGTGGCCCATAGCCAGGCCATACCAACATACATCACCAGAGGTAAACCCTATTGTTTTAGCAATAACAGGCGCGGTCCGGCTCTGAACATGCATTAATTATTTCTTGAGATGAATAGGGTCGTTTATTGGTGCAAGGATTTATTGATCACATCATAAAGAATTTTTTTTTAGCTAATACCACATGTGCTCTAGCATCTATATTTTACTGATGTCCGTTGCGCCGGCTTTTACATAGACCCCACATATGAAAAATCTTATCCTTTAATGTATAATGTTTAAGGAAGTTACTGTAGAAATTGGTGTAACCTTTATCGAGTATTGAGAAATTATTTTGTGTGAGTTATCTGAAACCACTTGCTGCGGGTTGAATACATTATGTGTATAATCCTCATATTGCCATCATAATGAAATTCAATGTGAAGGTGCAGTTGTACAAATATATGAGACCGTCAGGACGCAGATAATCACTAATGTCTATAGCTGATAATTCCCTATTACTATTCAATTCAAGCCAGATGCAGGGCTTTTGTTATTTTAGTACAATAATCACATTATGCAGATCATTTTCATCCAGTATATTTCACTTATCATGATCATCCTTGCACTCGTGATGCTTGCCATTAAGCTTCAAATTGCATATCCGATCGTGCTTGTGCTGGGTGGATTGCTGTTAAGCTTCACTTTTCTTTTTTCAAATATTACCATTGACCCGGACCTGGTTTTTTTTATTTTCCTTCCACCATTATTGTATGAAGCCGCGTGGCAAACTTCATGGAAAGAATTCTGGAAATGGAGAAGAGTGATAACAAGCTTTGCGTTTCCTATTGTTATCATCACTTCCTGTGTTGTTGCGATTATTTCAAAAGCTTTGATTCCGGGCTTCACGCTGGCACTTGGCTTTCTGCTTGGTGGTATTATTTCACCTCCGGATGCTATATCTGCCACCACGATCATGCGCCAGGTAAAAGTTCCCAGGTCTCTGTTAAGTATAATTGAAGGTGAAAGTCTTTTAAATGATGCTTCTTCACTCATCGTGTTTCGTTTTGCATTGGCAGCGGTTATTACAGGGCAATTTCATTTTCAACAGGCCGCACTCAGTTTCGTGATTGTTATATTAATGGGAATTATCATCGGGCTGCTTGTTGGAATTATTTTTTATGCTATTCACCGGTGGCTGCCGACTACAGCAAGCATAGAAATCGTGTTAACTATTATTACGCCTTACTGTATGTATTATGCGGCAGAATTATTCCATTTTTCAGGAGTACTCGCGGTGGTGAGCGGCGGCTTGTTCTTGTCTGTAAAACGACAAAGCCTGCTCACATATGAGAGCAGGTTGCAAGGTGTAAATGTGTGGTCAAACCTCGTTTTCGTTTTGAACGGGTTGGTCTTTTTTTTGATTGGTCTACAATTGCCATCCATATCACGTGAGTTGGGAAACATAAGCCTGAACAGGGCAATAGGGTATGGGCTGGCCATTTCTTTAGTACTGATCATTGCACGGCTTCTATGCACATTCGGAGCCTCACTTTTTACACGAATAATCAGCAGATTTATAACTGTGGCTGACAACAATCCTGGTTGGAAGGCGCCATTGATTTCAGCATGGTCGGGAATGCGTGGTGTAGTATCGCTGGCAGCAGCACTTTCTATTCCTATATATATATCACAAGGACAACCTTTCCCATACCGTAATCTCATTCTATTCATCACATTTATTGTTATTCTGGTAACACTGGTGGTACAGGGTCTCACGCTTCCATGGCTGATACGGAAAGTTAATCTTGAAGACAGGTTCAGTATAATACCTGAACAGAAACAGGAAGTGATCGTTCAAAAAAAGCTTGCACAATATTCACTTAAATTTCTTGAAGACCAATACGCCGGTCAGATTACTGAAAATGAACACCTGGGTAATCTGCATGCACGCCTAAAAATTGATATGAAACTATTGGGTCAGGAACTTGAAAACACAATACAAACCAGTGAAACTTCACTGTATAGCTACCAGAATATTTACCTGGAAGTATTGGAGCACCAGCGAAAACTGCTGAAAGAAATGAATCACCGCACTGAATTCGATGAAGAAGTTATCCGCAAATATCTTTTCTTAATCGACATTGAAGAATATAAGATCCGGGAAAAGCAATTTGAGGAATAGAGGGTAATATGTCTCTACATTGTGATGATAAATAAAAAAGCGATAAATATCAACAGAATGCTAGAAGTAAAGAATGAACCTTGCCAGAATAATTATTTTATATCGCGTATGTTGGATATTAATATCGGGAAAACATTGTTTAATAGATATTTGGCGAGGTGAACCCTCCATTCATATTAATAACCTGCTGTTGCGGTTTATATGGTTAAAACTGAATCATTGTTTCAATTGAAATATGGGGCACGATAATTTCAACTTAACGGTTAAACCTGACAAGTATGCATTTCGCTTGTCGCAATGATGTCTGAGGATAACGATAATGAAGAGCTCGATGCCTTTCAAATGATTACAAACCTGGTGCCCCAGATCATTTGGACCAATGACCGCACCGGATTTGCTGATTATTTCAATAAACGGTGGTATGATTACACAGGTCTTACTTATTCTCAATCGGCCGGACCAGGATGGCAGGCAGTTGCACATCAGGATGATATAGCAGCAATGGAAGCATGGAGGAACGCATTTGTTGAAAAGCAATTTTTTGAAAGTGAGGCAAGGTTGAAGCGTCGTGACGGAAAATATGAATGGCATCTTTTGCAGAACATGCCATTCCTGGATGATAATGATTCCGTCGAAAGCTGGTTTGGATCAGCTACCAATATTCAACGATTGAAGGATGTAAATCAGGCTTATCATCAAAGCACAAGGTTTATCCAGGCAGTTTTAGATTCTGCAAAAGATTTCGCAATTATCACATTAGACCAAAAAGGTTATATCAAAGCCTGGAGCGCGGGAGCAGAGAAATTGTTCGGCTATAGTGAAGAGGAAGCGTTGGGTAAACATACAGACATTATCTTCACAGAGGAGGATAAACTTGGAAATATTCCGGAAACCGAATTACGAATCTCCAAAGAATCAGGCCGTGCTATCGATGAGCGATGGCATATTCGTAAGAACGGTATGCGCTTTTTTATGAGTGGAGTAATGACACCCATAAAGGGTGATAATGGTTTTGTAAAGATTACGAGGGATATAACAGATCGTAAGCTCGCAGAAGAGGCCCTGTTGCTTGCTGAACACAGGAACAGCGTCGCTATGCATTCAGCAAAGATGGGCGAGTGGAAATGGAATATGATCAGCAACCAGCTGACTCTTGATGAAAAGTCGCGGCAAATATTATCTATCGTTTCTGATGAAGATAAGCTGTATGCCGAAGAATTCTGGAAACTCATTCATCCGGAAGATGTTGACCGTACCAAAGAAGAATACAGAAATACCTTATCAGGATTAAACATTTTTCAACTGGAAATACGAATTGCGCTTCAGGAGGCAAATGAATATAAGTGGATAAATTTATATGGCAGGGTGATCTCACATGAAAATGACATCCCGAAAGAGATGATCGGCGTGATTTATGACATCAGCGAGCGAAAGTTTGCGGAAAAGCAAAAGGATGAATTTGTAAGCATCGCCAGTCATGAACTTAAAACACCTGTTACCAGTATAAAGGCTTACTGTGAATTATTAGATGACATTATCAGCCGTTCTGATAACGATGAAAATACCAGCCTCGTCAGAAAGCTTAATATACAGGTAGACCGTTTAATTGGCTTGTTGAATGTTTTACTCGATCATACTAAAGTAAGGCAGGGGAGATTAGCAATTAATCCTGTACTATTTGATCTGAATGGTTTATTACGAGAACAGATCGAACAGATACAGCCACTCGCATCACGACACTCATTACTTTTTAATCCGGCTTCAATAGCCATGGTTCATGCAGACAGGGACAGAATTGGTGAGGTGGTTACAAATTTTCTTTCCAATGCTGTAAAATATTCTCCAACGGGCAACGAGGTGATCATATCATCAGAAGATGCTTCGGATGGTGTAATTGTTAAAATACAGGATTTTGGTCCGGGAATATCACGTGAGGAACAACCTCATTTATTCGAGGAATATTACAGGGGAATGAGCTCGACCGTAAGAAATCAAACCGGCTTTGGTTTAGGATTGTATGTTTCTGCTGGTATTATTGAACAGCATCATGGATTGATTGGTGTCGAAAGCCGGCTGGGTGAGGGTGCCACCTTTTACTTCAAATTATTTTATACTTAGCTGAGTGAATAAAGACATTTTTACAATGTAACTGTAAGCTGTTTATTAATCTTCCAGTACTTCCTTTGGTGGCTCTTTTGGCTCTTTCTGTCCATTATGGCATGTAAAGCACGTAACGTTACCTGCTTGCTTGAAATACTTTTTATTGATGCGTTTTGTCATGCGCATCATGCCGCGGGCGATGTTCTTGTGTTTATTTTCATCACTTGCAAAATCGAGCTTGGTAGAATCGGTTTTTGATGCTGCATGACAAAAATTACATTTCACTCCCAAAGCGGTCTTGAATTGTTTCATGATTATTGTAAGGTCATCACGGCTGATGTTTTTATCCAGTACTTTAAGGTTCTTAAATTTAGGATCATCGTTGGTAAAGCTCAGGGAGCAGAATGCGATAATAAGAGTCACTGAAGACAGGATGATCATTTTTCGACGCATACATTGGGATTTATTTTTGAATGTACTGATTTTTTTTGAACCGCTATACCCTTTTTCAAGGGTGATATAAAATCACATCATCTTACAATTTAACTTTGCTACGAATAACTAAAATTTACTCAGAAAACAGTTCATTCTATTCTATCATTATGATAGCCTCACAATTCATGTTGGTTCTTCTAAGGCTAAGAAGTAACTGATTTTTCTGATCGATTGAAGGGATATAGCTGAATATCCGAACGATTATTTTAATATTATTGAGGGGTGTTTCAAAAG
>DATLDR010000132.1:0-22816 GCA_035525775.1 Flavitalea sp. | reverse complement strand
CCGAACTGAATTGTTCAATGCCGGTACTTATTCTTATTGACTTTCCATGTGTGCCTGCATTCAGTTTAATTTTCTGTATGCGGGTAGTGCCCATTGTAATGAGGGGCGCATCAACTGATGTGTTCCATCCGTTTGACGAACTAAAATGACCCTGCATAGTGATCGGCTCGAACCTGTTTAGTGAAGGGGCAAATATTTTTACCAGTGGTCCGTTTACCACATTAGCCTTGACCCTGAAGTCATATGCCTGTAAAGAATCTGCTTTTACTGAATCAGGAAGAATGGAATAATACGGATCAATAGCTTGCTGGAAAACTGAGCCCATTTGTGCAAGGTTATACTGTCCAGTCAGATCAGCGCTCATCACGTCAGAACGGAAACTGATAAATTTGCCTGAATCTGATTTTCCTGAGATGAGTGAAAGACTGTCAAACGGATAACGCTGATCTTTTGTTGCAAGAAATGCTTTTGTCATGATCAGTTGTCCTTCAAGGTTTGCGGGATCAGTATTTTTAAAATCCGCTTTAATGGTGCCTTTATAAACAAGCGTATCTGCAGTAAAGTGTAAAGGTTGTGTATTGATACTGTCGATAACAGCATTCAAAGCGAGTGACGGGAATTTGCCAGAGAGATCGCTGTTGCCTTTAAGGTCGATTGTAATGTTTGGGTCTTTAACATTGAATGCAAAAATCGCCCTCTGGTTTTGAAGCTTTCCAGTCAGTTTAACATCTTTATAAGTATAACGGTTAAGCACAGCGGAATTAATTGTTGCATCAACATCTGCGGTTGCCACTTTTGGTGTGAATCCTTTTCCTTTTGCGATAATCGTAGCGGTGAGTGGTCCGAACATGGAATCGTTCTGCATGATCGCCCCGAGGTTAAGGTTTGTGGCGATTAATTTCGCATCATAAAGTGCATTAATGCTATCTGTAGCATTTTTGATACTGCCATTAAGTAATACAGTGCCCAGGCTTGTAGAAAGATTAAGATCTGCTCTTGCATCGTGCATGTTACCTGCAACGCTGCCAGTAAGGTTAATTGTTTCAGGTATTGTTATATTTGAAGGAAGTGATCCTTTAGGAGCAAGGAGCTGAATGTCGGACCGGCTGGTGTGGATCTGGTTAATTACAAGATCGCCGTTTACTTTTTTGACATCCGGTAATCCTGAAATTTTTCCTCTTACATCAACAATTGTGTTACGGAATCCTCGCAATTGCAATGTTTTTATGTTCATGTCAGCAACACTACCTGTTATGCGGCCATTCAGGTACAACGTTGATGATTTATCAGCAAATGCAGGTTGCATTGCCAGCATAGGGGCGAACGTGATAAGGTCCTTTACCTGCACCCGCGAATTATTCATGTCTACATTCAACTGCAGTTTGCCGATATTCTTTTGAAGGGCAGCGAGAGATGGATACCTGAGTTCTACAGATCTTCTTAAAATGGTTCCGGGTGTTTCAATCAGCAGGTCATGCAGATACGCCTGTTTGCCGCTGTATAAAAAATCAGCTTCCAAAGTATTCAATTGAAATCCGCTTTGCTCTGTCATTTGTCCCTTTGTAATTCTGCCACCTATTGAATCGGGATTGAAAATAAAATTCTCAGCATGCAGTGTAACTGCCTTAGCATCTAAATGTGAATAATCCATTCCCTGCTTTAAAACAGGCGCGTTATCATCTGTGAAAGTAAAATTGTTGTTATTCAATTCTATGCTTTTGACGAGTACTCTCCATCCGCTTTTAACCTGCTGTTCGGTTTCCTGCTTTACTTCTTCAGCAACTATTTTGGCGGCTTGTGTCTTACCCATCCTTATTGATGCAGATGTATTATCAAGCACCGCTTCGTCAAGGGTGACCACCTGCTTTTGCAAATCAATATCATGTGAATTCAAAACAAACTTACCCAGTGCGAGCTTTGTATAAAATGCTGAAACGTCATTGCCATAATCAACCTTGATATCGCTCAGGTTGAATTTACCGAAGTCTACGTCAATAGTAGGTGCGGGTGCTGCAGTAGCAGTATCCGTTGTTACATCAGCTGGTTCTACAAGTGGTTTTCGCTGGTAAATATCAGCGCGTATACCACTGATATTAGTTGGAGGGATACTGAACCGCATTTTATTAATGTCAAATTCGTCTATTTCTGTATCGAAGTGCTGCAGCCATAAGGTCATATCACTGCCGGTAATAGTATCATTGTACACCACCCGAATTTTATCAAGCTCAACATCTTTTACTGAAATATTTACAGATGATGTATCGGTGGATTTAGTTGTCACTGTATCAGCAGGCGCAAACGCATCTATGATAAACTGATAATTATAAACCGTATCAGGTAAAACTCTTTTTACTTTGGCTGTAATATCAGAAAGCTGCACCTGATTAATTTCAACCTGGCTTTTCAGCAGTTTCATCATGCTGATATCCACCTTTAAATATCCGCCGGAAAGTAGTGTATCTTTTTTCTGATCTTCTACATATACATTTTCAAGAACAACCTTTTTGGGAAATCCGATATAAATCTTACCAATCTCCACCCTGGTTTGTAATTTATCACTGAGCCATGCTGTTACTTTTTTGCGTGCAAAATTTTGTACAGGAGGTGTAATGATGAGCAATGCCAGAGAAGCAATGATCAGTATGATAATAAGAAAGGTTTTGAAAATAATCCTGAGTATTTTACCTGCAAGTGTTTTTTTTTTCGGGGCTAGTTTTTCATTCTCCATAAAATGATATAAGGGGCTATAGCAGGCCCGTATAATAATGTGCAAATAATAGACCGGGTACCTTGTAGAAAAAAATGGACAGCATTAAACCAGTTTACATCACTATTGCAGGGCTTTCCTTACCGCTGGCGCTACAATAGTTCCGAACAACTCAATTGATTTCATCAGCTTACCATGGGGTATCATCCCTACATCCATTTGTGCCATGAACCTGGTATGCTTAAAAATATTATACTCAAAGAGAATTTTATCAATCACCTGTTGCGGGCTTCCCACCAGCAGTGAGCCTTTGGGTGCACGCATTTCCTCAAAGTGTTGCCTTGTGGTAGGCGGCCAGCCGCGTTCCCTGCCTATTCTGGTCATTACCTCCGCATACGATGGGAAAAATTCATCTGCTGCCTGCTGCGATGTTTCGGCTACATATGCGTGTGAATTAATGCCTATTCTTATCGCCTCAGCCGGATGTCCTGATCTTGTCCAGGCTTCGCGGTAAAGTTCTATAACAGGGCCAAAGCGTTCGGGCATTCCACCGATTATTGCCAGTCCCATCGGCAAGCCCAGCCTGGCTGCCCGTACAACTGATTCAGGTGTTCCGCCAACTGCTACCCATATGGGAAGTTGGTGCTGGTATGGACGTGGGTACACGCCAAGATTATTTATCGGTTGCCGGTGTTTTCCTTTCCAGTTTATTTTTACTGATTTGTTGAGAGTAACTAGAAGCTCCAGCTTTTCTGAAAATAATTCATCGTAATCCTTAAGATCATAACCGAACAAAGGAAACGATTCAATAAATGATCCGCGTCCGGCCATAATTTCCGCTCTGCCATCTGATAAAAGATCGAGCGTCGAAAAGTCCTGAAACACGCGAACAGGGTCATCTGAGCTAAGTACTGTCACGGCACTTGATAAACGTATTTTCTTTGTGCACATAGCAGCAGCAGCCAGTACAACAGCTGGGGACGACACTGCATAATCCGGGCGGTGATGTTCACCAACAGCAAATATATCCAGACCAACCTGTTCCGCGAGTTCTATTTCTTCCATCAGATCTTTCAACCGCTGATGAGCGCTTGATTGTTTATTTGCAGAAGTGTTGGGTATTATATCAGCAAACGTGTAAATTCCGATCTCCATATAGTAAAGGTATTAGTAGATTTGTTCTTAACATAATGAACTGCTTACATGATGAAAAAATTCAACATTGCATTTGCATTGATGTGTGTCATTTATCATTCCAATTCACAGGATCCATGGATACTCAAGGCGGACACGATCAATCCTTCAGATTATTATGGTGAAACTGTTGCAAACGGAATGATTGGAATTATTTCTTCTGCTGAACCGCTAAAGATAAAAGATGTAGTTCTGGCCGGCGCATATGATCTGTATGGAAGAGGTCGTGTCAGTAATTTTCTGAAGAGCTTCAATCTTCTTAACATGCGTCTTGACATTGATGGTGCCTCTATCGCTTCAAATAATGTGAGAGGCATGAAGCAGCAACTTGACATGCGATATGCATCATTTTCTACAACATTTGAATATGCAGATAAAGCTATTGTAACGTATACTTATTATGCACTGCGTCAATTGCCTTATACTGTTTTAATGGATGTTTCCATTTTTGCAAAAAAAGACATCACTATCAACGGTGCCAGTGTAATGGAAGCACCTGATGCACTTAAAGATGTTCAGAATTATTACAATGAAATTGACAGGCCTCATGTTGTGCTCGGTCTTTTAACTTCATCTGCGAAAAGCCCGACAGGAAAATTAACGATGTGTGCATCAAATACTTTCCTCTTCACCGAACAGCACGGCCAGGAACCGCGCGTGATACATGAAATGTGGGATAACAACATGCATCTTGTAAAATTCAGCAGAAAAATAAAAGCTGGCGAAACTTATAAATTTTCAATTGCAGGATCATCCATTACTTCTGCTCATCACGATGATCCACTGAATGAAGCGGAACGGCTTACTATTTATGCAAAGCTTGAAGGAAGGGAAAGATTACTCGCGTTTCATAAGAAAGCATGGGATGAATTATGGAAAAGCGACATTGTCATTGAAGGGGATGCGCAATCACAGCAGGATGTTCACGCAATGTTGTATCATTTGTATTCCTTTTCACGCGAGGGCGCTTCCTATTCACCTTCCCCAATGGGATTAAGCGGCCTTGGTTATAATGGTCATGTTTTCTGGGACAGCGAATTATGGATGTATCCTTCCATATTGGTCATGCATCCTGAATTGGCAAAAAGCATGGTTGAATACCGGTATGAAAGACTTGAAGCAGCAAAAAGAAACGCATTCGGCAAAGGATTTAAAGGCGCTATGTTTCCATGGGAAAGCGCTGCATCAGGTGTTGAAGAAACTCCTGTGTGGGCGCTAAGCGGACCTTTTGAGCATCATATAACTGCATGTGTTGCCATTGCAGTATGGAATTATTATTGTGTTTCGCAGGATAAAACATGGCTGAAGGAGAAAGGATGGCCGATACTGTCGGCAACCGCGGATTTTTGGGCGAGTCGTGTAGAAAGAAACGGACCCGGCAGGTATGATATTAATAATGTTGTTGCTGCAGACGAGTGGGCCGAAAATGTGAACAACAATGCATTTACAAACGCAGCAGCCAGAGCTAATCTTAAGTATGCATCAGAAGCGGCAAAAATCTTGGGCGTTGCTGGTAATGCTGACTGGATGAATGTTGCAGCCAACATTCCTGTTCTCAAGTTTGAAAATGGTGTAACGAAGGAGCATGAATCGTATAAGGGTGAAAATATCAAACAGGCAGATGTGAACCTGCTTGCGTATCCTCTGCATGAAGTAACAAATGCCGCCGACATAAAAAAAGATCTTGATTATTATGAACCACGTATAGGTGCGGGGCCAGCAATGACACATGCAATATTCACTATTCTGTATTCACGATTGGGAGACGGCGAGAAAGCATTCAAAGCTTTTCAAAATGGATACAAACCCAACCAGTTGGGCCCCTTCGGCGTAATAGCAGAAACTGCCGGTGGAACAAATCCCTATTTTGCAACCGGTGCCGGTGGGTTGATACAGGGAGTAATAAATGGCTTCGGAGGCTTGGAAATAACGCCGAAAGGTATCGTGCAGGTAAAGAGTAAGCTCCCCCCAGGCTGGAAGTCGCTTAAGATAACAGGCGCCGGAGTCAATAAAACAACGTTTACGGTTACAGGAAATTGAAGTTAGATATTAATATTTTTTATTGATCTGTCCTCATCTGCAAAAGGTCCTTTTTTCCGGAGGATTTTTTTTATTTGACCGGAATCTTGATACCTTAGTAAGCTCCACTCACCCCAAACTTAAATAACATGAAACATTCACTTATTGTGTTGTTCGCTGTTTTGTTTTTTATTTCCTGTACAAATAACTCTGGAAATACAGCGGACATGACTGCAAAAAAAGACTCTACAAAAACGGAAAAGGAGGAAAGTAAAGAAGAAAGAAACAAAAAAATTATTAAGGAAGTTACTGCTGCCCTCAACGATCATGATTTTGACAAGCTAACCAGCATGATGACTGACGATGCTGTTGAAAATGGTGATGGTTTTGGTCATACAGTAAAAGGTCGGGACAGCATTAATGCCAACATGAAAAATTTCTTTAGTTCTTTCCCGGATTTTAAAGGTAAAGATTTCAGATATTATGCTGATGGTGACAATGTAGTGGTTACAGGTATCTATTCAGGAACATTTAAGAAAGATATGGGTAAGATGAAGGCAAACGGTAAATCATTTAAATTTAACGACGCTGATATCTTTACACTGAATGATGAAGGAAAAATAACTGCGCACAGGTACATACAATCTGATGCAACAATGATGTCGCAAATTTCAGGGAAAAAATGATTTTAGCCTGCTGATTTCATGCGTGCCTCCACAGCCCACTTCTGGATCATCGATTTAAGCACATCAACGCGAACTGGTTTGCTCAGATAATCATCCATCCCGGCTTTGAGGCATTCATCCTGGTCGCTTAGCATGGCATTAGCCGTCATGGCGATAATTACTGGCTGTATACTCATTGTACTGCGGATATGTTTGGTGGCTTCAAGTCCGTCCATTTCAGGCATCTGAACGTCCATTAATATCATGTCCAATTGATTTGCTTTGAGTATTTCTATTACTTCAAGCCCGTTTTCAGCCTTTACAGGTTCGTAACCCATACTGTTAAGCATCTTTGTTGCGAGCATCTGGTTGATCGGATTATCTTCAGCCAGCAGGATACGCAAAGGATATTGCTGTGAAAACTCTTGCTCATTCTCTGCTACAGTACGTTCTTCAACAACAGGTGTTGATCCTTTGCCTCTTAATTCCTGCAACACATACTTGCACAATACCTGGTGCTTGATGGGCTTTGTAAGCACAGCATTGAAAAGACCCGGATAATCTTTATTTCTCTCGTCGCCCAGGGAGCTCAGTAATATTACAGGCATTGCAGGTTTCTTCTTCTTCACTTTACGCGCTAGTTCAATACCATCCATAAAAGGCATCTGCATATCTGTAAGCACAAGGTCGAATCGCTGATCCTGCGAAAAAATTTCAATTGCTTCAATACCTGAACTGGCAAGCACAGGAACAAGATTCCAGTACTCTAAAACCTTCTGAAGAATCAGCCTGTTGGTATAATTATCATCTACCACAAGTATTCTCTTTCCTTCCAGGCCTACAAGATTCATATTTATTTCATCGCGCGTCGTTTCTTTACCTGGAACTGTCATCAAGGAAAATGAAAATGTACTTCCTTCGCCGGGTTTACTCTGCACATTGATGGCACCGCCCATCAGGTTCACCAGCTTTTCGCAGATGACAAGCCCAAGCCCCGTGCCTCCGTATTTTCTTGTAGTTGATGAATCGACCTGGGAGAATGCTTTAAATAATTTATCGATCTTATCTGCGGGAATACCAATGCCAGTGTCTCTTATTTTGAATAATAATTCAAGATGTCCTTTTTCATTTTTACTCAACTCCTTCACTTCTATAAAGATCTCACCATGGTGTGTAAACTTAATAGCATTACTAACAAAGTTCATCAATATCTGCTTCAACCTTACCGAGTCGCCAACAATATAGGCTGGAATATTTTCATCAATCTGGTAAATGAGATCCAGACCTGATGCTGTTGCCTTTTCTGCAAAAACATCAAGCACTTCTTCAATACAGGTTCGCAGGTTAAAATCTTTCTGTTCAAGTTCAAGATTGCCTGATTCGATTTTTGAGAAGTCGAGAATGTCGTTGATAACTGTAAGCAATGCGTCGCCGCTTGTGCTTATAGTGTCTGTATATAATTTTTGTTCGGGTGTTAAAGAAGTTTTGCGGAGCAGTGATGCCATTCCTATCACACCATTCATCGGTGTGCGGATTTCGTGGCTCATGGTGGCAAGAAATATACTTTTCGCCTTGTTTGCCTGCTCTGCTTCTTCCCTTGCTTTTCTTTCATCAGCTGTTGAATTGGCAAGCTGTGCTGTTCTTAATCTTACTTGGTTCTGCAGCGCTCTTTTCTGGTTCTTTATCAACATCACCCTGTATTGGTAAAACGTTATTACCACAAACACAACAGCCAGGCCAGCAAGCACTCTGAACCACCATGTCATATAAAATGGTGGCATGATGATAAGTCGTAGTGTTGCTGTTTTCTGCGACCAGTTGCCTTGATTGTCCATCCCTCTTACTTTGAAAACATAGTGTCCCGGATCCAGATTAGTATAATAAGCTGTACGGCGGGATCCCACATCATTCCAGGTTTTGTCGAAACCCTCGAGCATGTAAGAATATTTTCTTTTTTTGGAACTTGTATAATTAAGTGAAGCAAACTGAAATGATATTACGTTGTTCTCATAGGGCAGTTTCAGTTCTTCTGCTTCTGTAATATTTTCTTTTAAGGGAGAATCTGTTGAATCATCAGCGATTATCACATGTTTGTTAGAAATAAGAAAGTCTGTCAGCACCAAAGGGGGATCATAAGGATTGTCTTTCAGGCTGTCAGGAAAAAATTCATTAAATCCGTTTATACCTCCAAAATAAAGGGCGCCTGATTGGCTTTTACAGAATGACTGCCTGAATTCATTTGACTGAAGTCCGTCGGATGGTTCAAAATTTTTAAAAGCGGTCTTCAGCGGATCAAATCTTGATAATCCTTTATTTGTGCTTAACCATAACTGCGAATGCTTGTCTTCGAGAATCCCGTAAATCGTTGCGTTAGGCAGCCCATCAGCTGTATGATAATTTGTAAACTTTTTTGTTTTAATGTCAAGGCGGTTAAGGCCTTCATTCGTAGCGATCCATAATTTTCCTGTATTATCGCTATATAAGCTGTTTATACCATTGTCGCTGAGACTGTTTTTTGAAGGATCATGAACAAAATTTATGAATAATTCTGTCTTTTTATCAAGCATGTTGATGCCTGCGCCATCAGTACCTATCCACATATTACCGAAAACATCTTCGGTAATAGCCATTACGTTGTTACTGCTCAGGTTATTTTTTTCAACGGTGAAGTTTTCAAATTCGTCTGTTAAAGCATTATACCTGCATAATCCTTTTTCGAGTGTGCCAATCCACATGTTGTTCTGCTTATCCCGATAAATTGTCCAGATTTTATTGCCTGCAATACTTGTAGGATCATCAGGAATATTCTTATAATGCCTGAAAGTATTTTTATCGGGGTTGAAAACAGTTATGCCGTTCGACCATGTACCTATCCAGATATTATGACTGGCGTCTTCGGCTAATGACAACACAAAATCTCCGCTTATGCTGTTTTTATTTCCTTCAATATGGTTATAGTGTGTAAAAAGTCCTGTTTTGCGGTCGAGCAGGTTAAGGCCTCCGCCATCTGTTGCTATCCATAGTCTTCCCTTTGAATCTTCAAGCATTCCGAGCACATTATTATGACTCAGGCTGTTTTCGTATTCCAGATGTTTATAGTGAATAAATTTTTTGATGTCCCTGCTCACCATATTCACGCCGGCATTATAGGTGCCTATCCAGATGTTCCCTTTCTGGTCTCTGAAAATAGTATTAATGGAGCTGCTGCTCAATCCTGTTCTTTCGAGGAGGTTTTCCCTGTAATACTGAAAAGTTCCCGCTATAGGATCAAAGACGCAAATTCCACCGTTTTCGGAACCTATCCATATATTACCTGTAGCATCTTCGGTGATCGAGAAGATAACATTATCCGGTAGGGTGTTCTTATTCTTATTATCTGCTTTAAAGCTGGTAAATGTTTGCGTTTGCGGGTTTAAAATGCTTATCCCGCTACCATTTGTTCCTATCCATATATTTTTTTTACTGTCTTCAAATAATGTCTGGATGCTGTTGCTATTGATAGAATACTTGTTATCGGGATTATTTTTATATCTGATGAATTTCTTCGTTACACGGTCGAACATATTAAGGCCGCCTGTATTTGTTCCTACCCAGATGTTGAAATGGCTGTCTTCTATCACCGAAGAAGTGAAATTTGCGCTCAGGCTGCCAGCATCGGACGGGTTGTTCAGATAATGATAGAATGTATTTGAAGTTGGATCCAGGGATATTAGGCCGTTTTCAGAACTTAACCACAAAATGCCTTCATGGTCGGTGATGATATTACTAACGAAATTGCTGGGAATACTTTTTGGGTTATTTGCATCATTCTGAAAATGTGAGAACTTTTCTGTTTTCCGGTCGAATTTGTTTATTCCGCTACCCCATGTGGAGATCCACAGGTTCCCGTATTTATCTTCCGCTATTGCTTTAATATAATCGTTTGTGATAGAATTGCGGTTGGATGGATCTCGCCTGAACACCCTTACTTCGTAACCATCGTATCTGTTGAGCCCGTCCTGCGTACCGAACCACATGAAACCACGGCTATCCTGTAGAATACAAAGTACATTGCTTTGAGATAGCCCTTCATTTGAACTAAGGTGCTCGAAGGTAAGGCGGTGTTTTTGACCACGGCCTGCGATAGCAATCATGAAAAAAATAAACATCCAGCTAGACTGGCGAAAATTCATAACTGGTGGCGTTTTTGAAAGGAATTTGAATTGATTTAGGTCATATCGTCTGTTAGCTTTTTGCGAACAGAGGATACGACCGGATTAAAACGTATTAATTAGATATTGTTGTACTAATGGTAAAATTATATTTCGCTTTAGCAAAAAATGTGGTGAATCATAATGGTTTTGGCTGGGGGGGTTCTTGCAGCATGCTATAAATCCTTAATTTCGTTATGCTTACCTGCCGGCTACCTCCGGCACTATCTGTTAACCACAAACGCAAATGCCTATGCATCAAGCATTGGATGAGACTGATCGGCGCATACTGCAACTTCTGCAGCAAGACGCCCGACTTACCAACAAGCAAATCGCCGAAAGAACCGGCAAGTCTGTTACTCCTGTTTTTGAAAGGATAAAACGCCTTGAAAGGGAAGGGTACATTCAGCAATACGTGGCTGTGCTGAACAGTAAAATGGTCGGTAAAGGACTTATAGCATTCGCGCATGTTCAGCTGCGCCTGCATGATCATGAAACAATGTTGAAGTTCGAAGACACCGTTATTCATTTTTCCGAAATAATGGAGTGCTATCGTATGGCAGGGGAATATGATTATTTACTGAATATTGTAGTGAAAGACATGGAAGAGTTCAATGAATTCGTCATCAGGAGGTTGAGTCTTGTTTACGACATCAGTAAGGTTCAAACTTATTTCGTAATTGACGAGATGAAGAAGAGTACCGTATTCAACTTGATAAAATAATCTGTTTAATGCAGCAGAATCAAATATTTAAAGGAAAACTTTCCGGCGAGCATACCTTAAAAAAATTTATTAACTGAATTTTTTACAGCAACAATTTAACCAGGCCCCACCATGCAATTTTGATACATGATTGTTACGTTCGTTTTGGTAGACAGCCGTAATTAATCTTATGTTATACTCTTGTTTCTGTTAACCTCTGAAACATCAAAGGCTTGTCTTTACAAGCCTTTCTTTAGTTTGCCAGTCACGTATCTAATCTATAGGGTGCAAGTTCGATTACTGGATTTAAACAACTTTTTTGTGAAGGTGAACCATGCGGATTAATGAGTAAGAGAACTTACCTGGTTTATTGTGTGCAAAGCCGCATAAAATCAGAAATAAGATGAAATTCCAAACTGAAAGGCACCTAGTTTGGCTGCCGGGTTGCCGAGCATATCAGTTTGCCAATTATGTCGGTAGTTGATCCTGAATACTGTTTGCGGTACAGGCCTGAAACTAATGGACGGCACAATAGAAACAATATGATCTGAAATATTTCCTCCTGTAGATTTGAACGATCCAACGTTCCAGTCAACATATTCGAGCCGAACAGATGCATTTATCACCGATTGCTCAAATCCGAATATGGGTTTTTTATAAATGGGTTGAACAATGTCCAGAAAACCGCCCTGCTGCTTTGATCCAAACTGCTCTGTAAATGTAGACGGCACATCTACTTTTATAAAAGCCCATTCACCATTTACATAGGTTTTAAAAAAAGGAAGAATTGTATTGAAGTCAAGCGCAAACACATCGGTGCGTCTTTTTTTGTCGAGGAACAGACCATCCTCTTTATGCTTATTATATACACCCCCCATATACGAGATGCCTATCTCGCCAATCTTTTTGTTTCGTAAAGCAAACTTGGTAGTCGTAAGCATATTACCATTGAAGCTCTCTTCAAAGCGTTCTGAATTTTGTTTTGTTGCAGGAAGAAAAGTTTTATTCTCTGTGTTATTGATTATTCTTTCATCAAACCCGTTAGACAAGTATATTTCATACGCATATACCCAATCGTTAGTATACTTCTTGCCAAATATTCCAAATCCGGCGTTGCTCCACGTTGCCGGCAGCATTTGAGTGGCTGAAATGGGACGGTCTACAAATTCCCATTTAGGGCCATCATGATTCTGGTTGAAAGCACCTATTGGGTTCATAATAACGCCTCCTCTGAAATTAATGAGTGGAGATATTTCGAAGTCGATAGAAGCGAATTCTATGTTGATCTCTTTTGTACCATCTTCAAATTCTACTTCAGTAAGAAATTTAAGGCGCTTGGCAATAGATGATGCCATGAAAATGGTAAGCCTTCGCATCTGGAACTGGTGACCTTCTGAAATGCCGTTTTCACTCAGGTACTGGTAATTTGCTTCTACATAGCCACCTATCGAAAGTGGCAGTCTGCCTGCTTTGATCAGCGGCCTGTCGTACACTGCATCCATATTCAGCTTCAGGCTGTCGGTAGTTTTAGGAAGCTTGCGCAATAATTCAGGATCTATCTGCGCAGTCGCAGAAATAAAAAAAGTTAACAAAAATATTAAGATGGTTTGTTGTTTCATGATTGCTTACGGAGGTCGATGAACAGTTCATTGTTATTTACAACAATTGGAAAAGTTCGAAGGTTGGACGTAGCGGGACCATTAGTAACCATACCCCGGTTATTGTATTCACTTCCGTGAGCGGGACATTGAAGCATGTCGCCAACAACATTCACTTCAGCGCCCATATGCGCACACTTAAGCCAGATAGCAGAATAATCATGATCGTTGAAACGGAAAATACAAATAGGGAAAAGCAGGTTTTCGTTGCGTACAACAACAAATGAACTGTAACTTCCTTTATCACCCACTTTAAATTGATCCTTCTCTATAATCAGTCCGTCATTGTTTAATTTGCCAGTGATGTACCTGGTAGGAGTACAGGCCGTGAACATCAGAGATGAAAACAACGTTGCTGAAACACACGAAGTGCAGGATGACTTTAAAAATTGCCGCCGGTCCATTTATAATGATTCCAAAAATTTTATGAGCTGATCTTTTTCAGCTTTTGGTAATTGAATAAATGCATTTTTGCTCTGCTCTGCCTCGCCACCATGAAGCACTATGGCCTCTTCGATTGTATGCGCCCTTCCATCATGGATCAGGAAATATTTACCACCCTGCGAATTTTTTGAAAGTCCCAGTCCCCACAACGGAGGTGTGCGCCATTCCGCTGAAAGTGCGGTTCCTTCAGTATACCCATCATCGAGGGCGGCACCCATGTCGTGCAGTAAAAAATCACTGAATGGGAAAAAAGTTTTATTGGCCAGCGCATGAACAGGGAAGTTGCCGGTTTTCAACTCGGGAGTGTGGCATTTATCACAACCGGAAGTGGTGAATACCTGCCTTCCTGCTATAATTTCCGGATCTGCCTGGTGCCGAGGAATGGGTGCTTTTAACGTCTGCAGGTAGAACACAACATCCTGCACTGTCTGGTTGGTTACTTCGGGATCTGAAATCTGACCATCATATGTATTATAGTGTTCAAAGCTTGAAGTGATGCCCATATCCTGGTTGTAAGCATTCACGGTTTGCTGAAATAAGTCGTACACTCCTCCTTTCTTTCCAAACCTTCCGATGTATTTATTATTACGAAGAATAGTCTGAGGCCTTATCAGGCAATAATCTGGAACCGTTATCCAGTTAGGCCTTCCTGAAATGCCATCATTGTTGATGTCTGATTCGTCCGCGAGAGCCAGCAAAGTTGCGTCGGACACTGCTTCGAGAAAACCAAGACCCGTATTTGCAGGTGGGGTAAAGTTTGAAAAGGTGGCTCCGTCAGGAATATTTTCAGGCGTAAATCCAGGTATGCTTCGATGCTGCAGCTGAGGACCACCTGAAGTTAAAAATTTGTTACCTGTTGAATCAGTTTGGCCAAAACGGGTTAAAGTGGTAAACGGGTGGCCTTTACCATCGCCGGCATGGCAGGTGCCGCATGAATTGGCAACGAATAGCGGACCGAGGCCTTTTTCACTTGTGAAGATCTCATCATTGAACGCCGCATCGCCTCTTAAAAATCTTTTGTTCTGTTCAGGTGTCAGCTCATCAACAGGACCATCCAGCAGCTTGTCGTCCGCTTCAGCTTTTGGTAAAAACTTTTCGCAAGAAGCCAGCATTACTATAATGGCTATCAGTGCGGAAAATATCACATAATGTTTGGTATGCATATAAGTGAATCAAAGCTATTAAAAAATTTGGTATATCGAAATAAAATGTTAGACTTATCTAACTTTATAATCCATGCGTTTCATTACTTTCGGGTATGGGGGCAACGCAACCTTTAAGCTTTACTGAGGAAAACTACCTGAAAGCCATCTACACCCTTAGTGAGAGAAAGGATTCATTCGACACGTCTACAAATGAAATAGCGGAAAAAATAAATACAAAGCCTCCTACTGTATCAGACATGCTCAGGAAGCTGGCAGAGAAAAAACTGGTTACCTACGAGAAATATAAAAAAGTTCAGCTCACAAGGTCGGGCAGGCAAATGGCGATGCAGATAATACGCAAACACAGGTTGTGGGAGGTATTCCTGCACGACAAGCTTCAATTTACATGGGATAAAGTGCATGAGGTAGCCGAACAGCTCGAGCATATACACTCCGAAGAACTGATCGTTAGGCTCGAAAAGTTCTTAGGTTATCCTACGAACGATCCGCACGGTGATCCGATTCCATCAGCGAATGGCGAGCTTACCCATGCTCAAAGGATCATTTTATCTGACGTTGAAGAAGGCAATGTTTGCAAACTGGTGGGTGTTAAAGACAGCTCATCACCGTTCTTACAATATCTCCAGCAGCTAGATATCAGTATCGGTACAAAGATTAAGGTACTGGAAAGGATTCAGTACGATGGGTCGCTTACCATTAGCACAAAAAGAGGGCAGCAATTCTCTGTATCCAAAAAATTCTCTGATAATGTGCTGGTGACGATGTCTACCTGATTATTCGTAAATTACAAACCGGGAATATTACTTTCAACCGAATTAACAACAGAAGATTTTTATGGGGATCAATGAACCAGACAACTGCATGAATGATGATTTTAAATCAACCGATGGATCACGCCGCGATTTTCTGAAACAGTCATCGCTGCTGACTGCTTTAGCGGTCACTCCGCCAACATTGCTTAAAGCTGCTGTGGATGAATGGGATGAAAAAGCATCCGCATTTTTCGAAACAGTTCCCGTGTCACTTAAAATAAATGGTAAGAATTATGATCTGAAGATCGAGCCCCGTGTAACGCTGCTTGATCTTCTGCGTGAGCAAATTGCACTTACCGGAACAAAAAAAGGATGTGATTATGGCCAATGTGGTGCGTGCACCGTACATGTTAACGGTAAAAGAGTGCTTTCCTGTTTATCGCTTGCAGTAATGCAGGAAGGCAAAGAAATTACCACCATTGAAGGAATTGCTGATGGCGATAATCTTCATCCCATGCAACAGGCATTCATCAAACACGACGGTTTCCAGTGTGGTTATTGCACGCCTGGCCAGATCATGTCGGCGATTGCCTGTGTAAAAGAGGGCCATGCAGGCACTGATGATGATATCCGTGAATACATGAGTGGAAACATCTGCCGTTGCGGGGCATATTCAAATATTGTTAAGGCAGTATCCAGTGTAAGCCGGGGAGGGCAAAAATCATGATCAATTTTCAATATACAAAAGCATCATCAACAGCATCAGCTGTAGCAGCCATCAAAAAAGACAGCAGTTCAGCCTTTATAGCTGGCGGCACTAACCTGGTTGACCTGATGAAAAAAGGTGTTACCAGCCCGCAGAAACTGATAGACATCACTCACTTAGATCTGAGTAAGATTGAAAAGCATGGAAATAAAATTATAATTGGTTCGCTGGCATTAAATAGTATTGTAGCAGATGATGAAATGATCAATAAAGATCTTCCGTTACTGGCATTGGCACTGAAAGCAGGCGCTTCTCCGCAGATCAGGAATATGGCAACGATTGGCGGCAACATGATGCAGCGCACGCGGTGCCCTTATTTCAATAGCATAGATATGCCATGCAATAAAAGAGAGCCTGGTTCAGGTTGTGGAGCGCTGAAAGGTTACAACCGAATGCATGCCATATTTGGCGCATCGGATAAATGCATTGCTGTTCATCCAAGCGACATGTGCATAGCACTTGCGGCGCTTGATGCAAAAGTGAACGTCATTGGGTCTAAAGGAAGGCGGCATATAGAATTCTCCGAATTTCATCGCCTGCCAGGAGATCTGCCTCAAAAAGATAATACCCTGGCGAAAGACGAACTGATCGTTTCAATAGAAGTGCCTGAAAACAAGTTCACCAAAAATGTTCATTACCTAAAAGTTCGCGACCGTTCATCATATGCTTTCGCGTTGGTTTCTGTAGCTGTGGCATTAAGTGTGGAAAATGGTTCAATAAGAGAAGCACACCTGGCAATGGGCGGAGTGGCACATAAGCCATGGCGGCTTTCAGAAACAGAAAGATTTCTGAAAGGCAAAAATATTTCGCAATCTGTTTTCAATGAAGCCGGCCAGTTATCAGTGCATGATGCAAAAGGATACGGATATAATAATTTTAAAATTAAGCTTTCGGCTAATTCAATAGCGGAGGCATTACAAATCGCAGCAGCAAAATCTTAATAAATGCAAAAGGATCCTATTGACAGGGTAGACGCGAGAGCCAAGGTTACCGGAACTGCTACTTATGCAGCTGAATACAAAGCTTCAAATGTCGCTTATGGTTTTCTTGTGGGAAGCACGATAACCAAAGGCACAATTAAAACCATCGATACTAAAGCTGCTGAACGTGCACCCGGCGTAATTGCAGTGCTCACCTATATCAATGCTCCTAAAGTTCCAGGTCACGAAGCTAATCCTGATGATCCCTCAAAAGAACCAACAGAAAACCGTCCCCTTAAAATTTTTCACGACAATAAAATTGCCTATTACGACCAGCCAATAGCCCTTGTAATTGCCGATACGTATGAAAGAGTAAGGCACGCAGCGACGCTTGTTAAGGCTACATATGAAAAGACGCAACACCATACCGACCTGGATGCAGATGCTGTTAATGCGAAAAAAGCCTCTGGTCCCGACATGAAAGATTATATAAGAGGTGAAGAAGATGCGTATAAAAAAGCTGAAGTTTTTATTGAGGTAAAATATGAACAACCCATTGAAGTGCACAGCCCCATTGAACTCGGAAGCATTATAGCACGCTGGGATGCACACGATAAGGTAACCGTTTATACCAAAACGCAGGGCGTTCAGGATACTCAGCAAGCCGTTAGTGACATGTTCAAACTAAAAAAAGAAAATGTTACCGTACATGCAGAATTCATTGGAGGTTCATTCGGTATGGCATTGCGTACATGGCCATACGAAGTAGCTGCAATAGTTGGCGCTAAGAAGATCAACAGGCCTTTAAAAATAGTGATACCACGTGAGCAGATGTTTACGAATGTAGGATCACGTCCCGCTGCTATTCAGAGTATAGGCATGGGTACCACAAAGGAGGGAAAGATCACCGGCATTACGCATGAAGCTATTGCGCACACATCATCCTATGAAGAATTTACTGAAGGAATATTCAGCATTACCAAGATGCTGTATGCATGCGCTAATATGACCGGACGTTACCGGCTGGTTCCATTGAATACCTGCACGCCTATCTGGATGCGCGGTCCGGGTGAGGCCACCGGCAGCTATGCTTTGGAAAGTGCCATGGACGAAATGGCCTATAAGCTGCAAATGGATCCGATCGAGTTTCGCAAGCTGAACCATGCCGACAGGGATCCCGATAGTAAACTGCCATGGTCAACTAAGTATCTGAAGGAATGCTACGATGCAGGAATGGAAAAAATAGGATGGAAGAACCGTTCAAAAGAACCTGCAGGTATTCGAGAAGGTGATTGGTTAATAGGATATGGTATGGGAACAGGCGTTTTCGGATCATTCAGATGGGGGGCAAGCGTGAAGGCTGTAGTGGATAACAGCGGGATCTTATTGCTCCAATGTTCCGTTAATGATATGGGACCCGGTGTGGCTACAATGATGACAAAAATCGCATCAGACACCATGGGTATTCCTGTGAAACAGATCAAAATTGAAATGGGCAGTACCGGCTTGCCGCCTGGTCCTACCCAGGGCGGATCTGCTACCACAGCGAATGTTGGAACTGCCGTTCATGAAGTTTGTAACGAAATAAAAGGAAAGATTGCCGAGATGGTAAGTAAAGAAGGGTCTGTATTTCACACATCAAGTATTCATAATGTAGCTGCTGAGGACCTTGTTTTTGCAGATGGCTATATCAGCTATGCCAAAGACCCGCGGATAAAAGTTACCTACGCCGATTTATTCAGGCAGAATAATCTTCCGGAACTTGCGATTACAAAAGAATCTAAAGCCGGGGGACCAAACGCGGATAAATATTCAAAGTATTCGTTCTCCGTTCATTTTGTAAAGCTTAGTGTAAATGCTTTAACAGGAATGGTGAAAATAAATAAGGTGGTATCATGTGGCGATGCTGGTACGATTATTAATTTTAAGACAGCAGCGAGCCAGATGATAGGTGGCGCTGTGGGCGGTATTGGAATGGCACTGATGGAAGAACTGGTAATAGACCAGCGCTATGGAAAAATTATCAATAATAATCTGGCGGATTATCACGTACCAGTAAACGCAGACATTCCTGAAATGGAAGTAGTATTTATCAATAAAAAAGATCCCTATACCAATCCTATGGGATCAAAAGGCTTGGGAGAAATTGCATTAGTTGGAATGGCTCCTGCAATAACTAATGCCATATTCAACGCTACTGGTAAAAGGATAAGAGAGTTGCCTGTCACACCGGATAAGCTTATTTAAAAATGAAAGAAATTATTGAAATTATAAATGCTTTCGATATTGCGCAACGAGAAGGCAGGCAGACAGCATTGGTAACACTGGTACATGTTGAAGGCTCTTCCTATCGAAGACCGGGTGCGCGTATGCTGGTTACAGACACTGGTGAATTAACCGGTGCCATAAGCGGCGGTTGCCTGGAAGGCGATGCATTGAATAAAGCTTTGCTTGCCATGCACCAGCAAAAAAATATGCTGGTAACATACGATACTACGGATGAGGATGATGCAGTACTAGGTCTTGGTCTCGGATGCAATGGGGTGATTCAGGTACTCATTCAGCCTGTTAACAATGAAGATGCAAACGGACCATTACAGCTGCTTAAAAAAGTTACGGCGAGCCGGCGTAACAATGTGCTTGTTACTTTGTTTTCGTTTAAGAACAGAAAAGGTGAACAGCCGGGAACTGTTATATACATGAATGATGACGAAACAATTTACATTAATCACATAGACGCTGAAATCAGGAATATAATACAAGAAGATATTATTGCTTCTTTTGAAAATCAGCAGTCGTCATTCAGAAATTATACTGCAAACAACGCAGACATCACTGCATATATCGAGTTTATTCCCCCTGTCGTGTCAGTGATCATTTTAGGTGCAGGCAACGATGCAGAGCCCGTTGCCGCTATGGCCTCACTGCTTGGATGGCAGGTAACGCTGATTGACGATGGCCGCGACAAGAATACAAAAAAAGGCCGCTTTGCAGGTACCTGCCAGCTGATGGCAGTGAAGCCTGAAGATGTTTTGAAAACTATTGGGGTAGATGATAAAACATTCTTTTTGCTGATGACGCACAATTACAATTATGATATGGCGATGCTCCGTGAGCTGCTGCCAAAAAAAGTGAAATATATAGGCGTACTTGGTCCAAGGAAGAAAATGGAGCGTATGCTTGGCCAGCTGGAAAGTGAAGGCCTGCAATTTACACAGCAACAATTAGCCGCCGTGCATAACCCTGTGGGACTGGATATTGGGGCTGAAACACCTGAGGAAATAGCATTATCAATGATCGCGGAAATTAAAACGGTGATGGCGGGGAAGGAAGGTAATCATCTTCGCAACAATAATAATGTGATCCATCCCCGCAATGCAACAGTAATTGAATCAAAAAATTCATTATAATATTATTATACTCGCAGCTGGTGCATCAACACGTTTGGGCAAACCAAAACAGCTGCTTGAGCATAATGGTCACAACCTGATTCAGCATGCTATTGATGAAGCGCTGGATACAGAGGCACAGAAGGTGATAGGAGTTTTAGGTGCCGGTGCAGATAACATAATTAAAAACATCAATAGAAAGCAAGCACATATTTTGTATAATGAAAAATGGGAAGAAGGGATGGCCTCATCTGTAAGATCAGCTATTGAATACACTCAGGAATCGAATCATTCTATAGATGCTGCAATACTTATGGTATGCGACCAGCCGTATGTAACATCAGCACTATTGATGAACCTTGTTAGGGAGCACGTTGAAACAGGCAAAAGTATTGTGGCTTCACAATATAAAGACACGCTGGGCACTCCGGTATTTTTTCACAAAACATATTTCGGTGATCTGCTTAAATTGAAAGGTGACACAGGAGCAAAAAAAATTATAATGGATAACCGCGAAGAGGTGCGGCAGATAATATTTCCATTGGGTGACATTGATATAGATAGTATGGCAGATTATAAAATGCTGTTACAGAAAAATGGAGGTGTATGATCACAGACAGCTATAACCGTGTACACGATTACCTGCGTATTTCGCTGACCGACAATTGTAACCTCCGTTGCTTTTACTGCATGCCGGAAGAAGAATACATCTTTACTCCCGCTTCAAGGTTAATGCAGGTAAACGAGATACAACAGCTGGCCGCCATTTTCGTAAATGAAGGAGTAAAAAAGATAAGGCTCACAGGCGGAGAGCCCCTGGTAAGAAAAGACGCGGCTGAAATTATTTCATCTCTGGCCCAATTACCGGTAAACCTGTCTATCACAACAAATGCAACACGTCTTCATGAATTTGTTGAAGTACTGAAAACTGCTGGTATGTCTTCTATCAATATCAGCCTTGACACCTTGCACGAAGAAAAGTTTAAGATGATTACCCGCAGAGATCAGTTCAACCTTGTGATGAATAATATAAAATTGATGATCGCGAATGGGTTTCTTGTTAAAATAAATGTTGTTGTGATGAAGGGATTGAATGATAGTGAGATCAACGATTTCATTGAATGGACGCGCCACGAGCCGGTACACATCCGGTTTATAGAATTCATGCCCTTTGAAGGCAACAGATGGACCAGCAATAAAGTTTTTACGTTGCAGGAAATTCTTGACGTGATCGCTGAAAAGTATTTATTCGTTAAGCTCACCAATGACCTGCACGATACAGCCAAGAAATTTTCGGTTCCGGGACATGCGGGTACATTTGCGGTGATCAGTACGATGACTGAAAACTTTTGTGGTGACTGCAACAGAATGCGACTGACAGCGGACGGCAAGCTGAAAAATTGCCTCTTCTCAAGAAGCGAAACGGATCTTCTTACAGCATTGCGTTCCGGACAGGAAGTTGTGCCACTTATACATCAGAACATAATGAGAAAGGCAAAAGAACTTGGCGGGCAGTTCTCGAACGACTTTGAACATATAGATGCATCCGAAATAAATAACAGGAGCATGATCACCATAGGAGGTTAAAAATCTTGCATGATCAGCGTAGAGGAAGCAAAAAAAATTATCGAAGATTGCGTGCAGCCGCTTGAAGCAGTAAAATGTACGCTGGGCGATGCATGGGATACTACACTTGCAGAAGATATATATGGTTCGCAGGATATTCCGGCATATCCTCAATCTTCTATGGATGGCTATGCATTTTCTTTCAGTGATCTTGAAAAACAAAAGCGGCTTGGGATCGCAGGCGAATCTGCTGCAGGCAGCCGGAAACCATTCACTCTTTCTCCTGGTAGTGCATCGCGGATATTTACAGGAGCAGCCATTCCTGACGGCGCAGATACAGTAATAATGCAGGAGAAAGTGAAGGTGACAGATGGATACGTGGTTATAGATGATGAAAACATAACAAAAGGCAGTAATGTCCGGAGCCGTGGTTCTGAAATCAAAAAAGGAGAGCTTGCTTTATCAAGAGGTTCATACTTAAGTGCCGCCTCGGTTGGTTTTTTGGCCGGTATTGGTATTACGCACGTAATGGTACATCCAAAACCTAAAATAATTATTATTGTTACGGGTAATGAATTAAAAGATACCGGCGAACAATTGCAATACGGTGAAGTGTATGAAAGCAATTCATTTGCCATACTTGCAGCATTAAAACAATTTCATTTTTCGGCAATAAA
>DATLDR010000119.1:0-7578 GCA_035525775.1 Flavitalea sp. | reverse complement strand
ACGAAGAAACATCATTGAAAGCGGGTGTTGCCCGCAATATGCAGTATATACACCTCGTAAGTAATGCCGGGTCAACATTGCCCACTGACCTTTGGGTACCCAGTACTTACAGAGTGCAGCCGCAGATCAGCCTGCAATATTCTGCTGGTATGTTTAAGAATTTTATGAACAACGAATACGAAACTTCAGTGGAGTTGTATTATAAAGACATGAACAACCAGATCGAATATGGTGAAGGGTACACACCTTCTCTTAATGATCCTGAAGATGAATTTGTTTTTGGAAAGGGGTGGAGCTATGGCGCCGAATTTTTTGTAAATAAAACGCGTGGCAGTTTCAGTGGATGGATGGGCTATACAGTATCGTGGACGTGGAGAAAATTTAAGAACTTAAATGATGCAGAAAAGTTTCCTGCCAAGTACGACAGGCGTCATGACATATCGGTAGTGACCATGTATGAATTAAATAAAAAATGGAAATTCTCGGCTGTGTTTGTTTATGGTTCCGGTAATGCCACCACACTTCCTGAAAGGTTCTATATTGTTGATGGTGTGCTTACGCAGGAATATAGTAAGGTGAACCAATACCGGCTGCCAGCGTACCACAGGCTCGATCTATCTGCAACGCTTACTCCTGATCACAAACCGCGGAGAAAGTTTACCCAGAGCTGGGTGTTCAGTTTATATAATAGTTACAGCAGGCTGAATCCATATTTCATTTACTTTAACCAGTCGGGTAGTCCTTACGACGGCTCGTTAAAAATCGAGGCAAGAAAAGTTTCGTTGTTTCCGGTAATACCAGCGGTCACTTGGAACTTTAAATTATAGGCAAAAGGCAAAGCGCAAAAGGCAAAGGCAAAAACAGGAGTTTAAAAACTGCTTTGCTAACAATTAATGAAAAATGATTAATAGTAAGTTGAAAAAATAAAAAATATCTTTTGCGTTTTGCCTATTGCCTCTGAAAATGCACCACAGCATTCTTCTGCTCGGTAGAAGTGATTCTTACCTCATACTGCTGATCACCGGCATTTACAACCATTAAAGAAGTATTTGGAGGGATCTCTCCAAGATTATCCGCAACCATTACCAGCTCATGGAATTTAATTTTATCATCAAGGCTCACCTTTAAGATAATTGCTTTATCGGTAAGGCGCTGTTTCGAGATAATCAGTTTATTATCTATATAAACTGAAACGGTATCGTTATCAATTGTACCATTGTCATAAATCTTTATAAAAACATCATTGGAAGAAGTAGTGATTGTTTTTACGAGTTCATTAACCCTTGATTCAATAACTCGCGGAACCGGCACGCCGAAATCTGTTGTAGGAGTGATGGTTTTGAATGAATCCTTAACAGGCAGCTGTTTTAGCGTTTCATTTTTTGGCGGTGCAACTGTAACGAGTGTTTTAAGTTTCGGTTTTTCCGCTGGTTTAGATGCGATAGGTTTTTTTATAGGGCGTTTTGCTGCAGCAACAGCAGGTTGTTTTGGAATAACGGTTACACTTTTACCTTTCGGAATCTCGACAGTTTTCTTTTGAAAAGCTGGAGGTGTGTTTACAACAGGCGGAGGTTTGTTTTTTTCCTTTTCAACCAAAAAAGGTTCTTTATAAAAATCGGAATTAGGCACTTTGCGCAGAAAAACTGTGCCGCCGGGACAGGATGTCGAATCCTTAACATCCATTGCGCTGAATGTTCCTTCAAGTATTTCTTCCTCACCAACTTTTGAATACTGCAAAAATAAAGTCATAAGGCAGGCCCCACCACCTGAACTTCTTACTTCCAGCAGCTTATTTTCTTCGAGCAGTACTTTTTTCGTTTTCGGATTGATGGCACCATAGCAGGAGGCCTTTCCATAAAATACAGTGGAGCGGTAAGAATAGGTAACGCCGGAAAATGATTTATCGTTCTGTTCGATTTGCGTTTCAAATTTATACCTGTCGTCAATGCCAAACGAATCCATGAGCTTGCTGTAATTTTCAGATTTGAAATGCCCGCGCCAGATGCCTGTGAGATCCTGCGCACTCACCACAAAAGAAAACAGGCACAATAAAATAAATATGATAGCTCGCATAATGAGTAAGCGGCAAATTACCCAATAATGCCCTATAGCCGTAAATATCACAATGTGCCGTGTGCAAATAGTTCGTTAAATTTGCGGCTCAAAAAACAGGATCATAACGAATGATAAAGATCACACTGCCCGACGGATCGGTCAGGGAATATGAGCAAGGGACTACTTCTTTGCAGATCGCGAAATCAATCAGTGAAGGACTTGCCAGAAAAGTGCTGGCCGCACAGGTGAATGGACAGGTGCGTGATATGAGCCGTGCGATTAATGAAGATGCATCACTAAAACTGCTGACGTGGGATGACAATGAAGGCAAATCAACTTTCTGGCACTCTTCCGCTCACCTGCTTGCAGAAGCAGTTGAGACATTATATCCCGGTGTAAAGTTTTGGGTAGGACCTCCTGTAGAGAATGGGTTTTATTATGACATGGATCTTGGGGGCAGGCAGCTGAATGATGAAGACCTGAAAAAGCTTGAAACAAAAATGAGTGAACTGGCGAAGCAGGGAAATACATTCATAAGAAAAGAGATTTCAAAAGACGAAGCTTTAAAATATTTTACGGAAAAAGATGATGAATACAAGCTCGACCTGCTGCAGGGTTTGAAGGATGGAGAGATAACTTTTTATACGCAGGGAAATTTCACTGACCTGTGCCGCGGTCCGCATATTCCTGACACGGGTTTTATTAAAGCATTGAAGCTTACAAATGTCGCTGGTGCATACTGGAAAGGCGATGAAAAAAATAAAATGCTTACACGGGTATACGGTGTAAGTTTTCCAAACCAGAAACAACTCGATGAATACCTGAACATGCTCGAGGAAGCGAAAAAAAGGGATCACCGAAAGCTGGGTAAGGAGCTGGGAATTTTTACGTTTGATGATGAAGTAGGTCCGGGACTTCCATTATGGATGCCTAACGGTACAGTGATCATCGAAGAGCTGGAAAAACTCGCGAAACAAACTGAGGAAAAAACAGGATACAAGCGTGTTGTTACCCCGCATATTGCTAAAGAAAGCTTATACCTTACATCCGGTCACCTGCCCTACTACCAGGAGAGCATGTTTCCGCCGATGGAGCTTGAAGGCATGAAATATTACCTGAAGGCGATGAACTGTCCGCACCATCATAAAATATTTGCAGCGGAGCAGCGCAGCTATAAAGATCTTCCATTGCGGCTGGCAGAATATGGAACGTGCTACCGGTATGAGCAGAGCGGAGAATTGTTTGGTTTGATGAGGGTGAGATGCCTGCACATGAACGATGCGCATATCTATTGTACAAAGGATCAGTTTTTCCAGGAGTTCAAGGCAGTGAACGACATGTATATTAAGTACTTTAAAATTTTTGGGGTAGAGAAGTATGTGATGAGACTGAGTGTTCATGAACCATCAAAGCTGGGACAGAAGTATGTGAACGAGCCAGAGCTGTGGAAAGAGACAGAAGCGCTCGTCAGAGATGTGCTGGTAAAAACCAATACACCCTTCATTGAAGTACCCGATGAAGCAGCTTTTTACGGACCGAAAATTGATGTACAGATCTGGAGTACAATTGGCAGGGAGTTTACGCTGGCCACTAACCAGGTAGATTTTGCGCAGGGAAGAAGGTTTAAGCTTGAGTTTACGAATAAAGATAATCAACCGGAAATTCCATTGATCATTCACAGGGCACCATTGGGTACACATGAAAGATTCATAGGTTTCCTTCTGGAACATTATGCTGGCAGGTTTCCGTTGTGGTTGTCACCTTTACAGGTTAAAGTGCTGCCGATCAGCGACAAGTTCCAGGATTACGCACAAAGTATTCTGGATAAGCTGAAAAATGCAGATATTCGCGCAGAACTGGATGACCGAAGTGAGAAGATCGGTAAGAAGATCAGGGATACGGAGATAGCGAAAGTGCCGTACATGCTTATTATCGGTGAAAAGGAAGTAAGTGAAAACAAAGTGGCCGTGAGAAGGCAGGGAAAAGGTGATATGGGAACAGTAAGTGCAGACGAGCTGATAGGATCACTGAAAAAAGAAATAAATGAAAGGGGTTAAAGTCTCTTCCCACAGAGACCATTAATAAAAAAACAAATAGAATGTTTCCCTCGGGAAAGGGAACAAATTAATTATGGCATTTCCACCCAGGCAGCCGAGGGGTAATTTTAATCCACGGTTCAGAAGAGAACAGCAACAGGAACACAGGACCAACCAGATGATTCGTGTTCCGCAGGTACGATTGGTTGGTGAAAATATAGAAGTAGGTGTATACCCGATTCAGGATGCATTGAAAATTGCGCAGGACCAGGGTCTTGATCTTGTCGAGATTTCACCGCAGGCCGATCCTCCGGTTTGTAAAGTAATTGACTATAATAAATTCCTTTACGAGAAGAAGAGAAAGGAAAAAGAGATGAAGGCCAAGAGTAAATCGGCCGAAGTAAAGGAAATACGTTTCACCCCAGGAACGGATGAACATGATTTCGATTTCAAATCCAAACATGCGGAAAGCTTCCTTAAGGAAGGTAACAAAGTGAAAGCTTATGTTCAGTTCAAAGGGAGAGCCATCATGTTCAAGGAAAGGGGTGAGTTGCTGCTGCTTAAGTTTGCTGAAAGGCTTGCAGAAGTAGGTCAGCCGGAAGCACTTCCTAAAATGGAAGGCAAAAGAATGCTGATCATCTTCGCTCCAAAAGCGCAGAAAAAGAAAGAGAAGTCTGCGCCACAGGAGAAGTAGCTTTAATAGAAGTAAGAAAGGAGAAGAGAGAACTTTTATACTTTATATGATTCAGCTTAAATAATTATAAATCCCGTTTATTACGGGATTTTTTATTTTTCAACTTCTCACTTCTTTAGTCTCCTCAATAATTTGATTTTTATTATACTATCTTTTAGGTTTGTTTGCTCCTTTCAATAAAACTAACGCAGATGGAAAATCAGAGAAGAGAATTCCTGAAAAATATAACCCTGGGCGGATTTGGTGCGGCCGTTACTCCAAACGATATTTTTAGTGAAGAAAAACAAAACCCTAAGGCAAAAAACAGTTCTCATCCTGATAAGTCGTACGAGAGAAAATTTAATGCATCATACGAAGGACCATTTCTGAATCGTGTTGCATTTCCAATAGGCGGCATCGGAACAGGTATGTATTGCATTGAAGGCACCGGTGCTATTTCGCACATGAGCATTAGGCACCATCCTGAAATATTTCATGAACCGGGAATGTTCGCAGCAATAACGGTCAGGGGCACACTAACAAAGGCCAAAGTATTGGAAGGGCCGGTACCAGAATGGAAATTATTCGGACAAAGAGGTACCGGCAATGGCGCCGCAGGAACAACATTCGGATTGCCGCGTTTCAAAAACGCTTCATTTAAAACAAGATTTCCGTTTGCGGATATTTCACTGGATGATCCTAAGTTTCCACTGAAAGTGAACATTACGGCATGGAATCCATTCATCCCATCCGATCACGATAATTCGAGTTTACCGGTCGGAGGGATAGAATATACTTTCACCAATGCTTCTTCCGCTGCGGTAGACGCATTATTTTCATTCAATACAAAAAATTTCCTTGCACAGAATGATACGTCACATTCAATAAAGCCGCTAAAAAATGGATTCATACTTCATCAGCCGGCAACTGCTGACAAGCCATTCCTCGCGGCGCAGATGGCGTATTTTACAGATAGCAATGAAACTAAAGTTGATCATTGCTGGTTCCGTGGTGGCTGGTGGGATCCGCTAACAATGGCCTGGAACGCAGTGAAGGAAGGCAACATCGATATAAATGATCCCGTTGAAAAAAATGCGCCTGGTGCATCTTTGTATGTGAACATGAATATTCCTGCCGGCGCATCTAAAACTGTAAAACTATTCAGCGCATGGTATGTTCCTGAATCTGATGTAAAGGCAGGTGAGCAGAATAATGATGAAAAGAAAAACTGCGATCCTGCCAGCGGCTGTTGCGGTGGACCAGCAGACCTTGGCATAACAGATCTTAAAAAAACCAACGCTATTACATACAAACCGTGGTACTCCGCCAGATTTCAGAACATCGGTCACGTTGTTGATTACTGGCTTGCAAACTATGACGATCTTAAGAAATTATCTTTACTTTTTTCAAATGCATTTTATTCAAGCACTTTGCCTGAAGAAGTAATTGAAGCGATAGCCGCGAACTTAACGATCATTAAATCCCCGACTGTGCTTCGTCAGTTCGATGGAAGATTATGGAGCTGGGAAGGTTGCGGTGATGATGGTGGCTGCTGTCATGGTTCCTGCACGCATGTGTGGAACTACGCCCAGGCCATACCACATTTATTTCCGGCACTCGAACGCACTTTGAGAAATACTGAATTTTGTGAGAACCAGAATATGGAAGGTCACCAGGCTTTCCGTGCAAATATTCCGATAAGTCCTTTAAAGCACGACTTCCACGCTGCAGCCGACGGGCAAATGGGTGGTATCATGAAAGTGTACCGCGAGTGGCGCATATCAGGTGATTCAGGCTGGCTGAAAAATATTTACCCGATGGTAAAGAAGAGCATGGATTATTGTATCAGCATATGGGATCCCAGGCATGCGGGTATTGTTGAAGAACCACATCATAACACATACGACATTGAGTTCTGGGGACCGGATGGCATGTGCACCAGTTTTTATTTAGGTGCTCTGACGGCAATCATTGAAATGGGAAAATATCTGAAGAAAGACATAAATACTTACAAGGATATATATAAGAAAGGCAGGGCATACATGGAATCTGAATTGTACAATGGAGAATTTTTTATTCAGCGGATTAAAGTAGAAGGTTTACAGGCACCGGATCCTTCAAAAGCAAAATCGTTTGGTGGTGAATATTCAGCTGAGGCTATAGATCTTCTAAAAAAAGAAGGTCCAAAATACCAGTATGGAAAAGGATGCCTCAGTGATGGTGTGCTGGGCGCATGGATCGCAAAAGTTTGCGGACTTCCTGAGTACCTGGATAAGGATAAAGTAACAAGCCATCTGATTGCTGTTCATAAATACAATTTAAAAGAAGATCTTAGCGAGCACGAAAACCCTCAGCGTCCTTCGTATGCTTTAGGTGATGAAGGAGGTTTGCTGTTATGCAGCTGGCCTAAGGGCGGTAAATTATCATTGCCATTTGTATACAGTAATGAAGTGTGGACAGGCATCGAATACCAGGTAGCTTCGCATTTAATGTTTGCGGGAAAAGTGAAAGAGGCACTGGAGATTGTTCGTGAATGCCGTAACAGGTATAATGGTAAAGTAAGGAATCCGTTCAATGAATATGAGTGCGGACACTGGTATGCCCGGGCAATGTCGAGCTATGGGATGATGCAATCGCTTACGGGCCTGCGTTATGATGCTGTTGACCATGCATTGCATGTACAATCACAGATCGGTGATTTCAATTGTTTCCTATCCACTGCAACAGGATTTGGAACAGTGGAATTTGCAGCAGGAAAAGCAACGCTGAAAGTACTTCATGGAATCATACCTGTTAAGAAATATATTATTAATG
>DATLDR010000097.1:0-12176 GCA_035525775.1 Flavitalea sp. | reverse complement strand
AAAACGGGGTTGAATTTCTATTCAGACCCCTTTTTTATGTATAAAAGCTGATGCTGACATCCATCGCCACCCGTTACCTTTCCTGTCGTACGCTGCGTTTGGGGGTAACCGTTGATCCAAAACAACTTTACTTAATACCCTTTCGTCTACTAATTTCTTCCTGGCATCGATCATATAGTCCTGCACAACGGGATGTTCCATCCACATTTTTTGCGGCGGTTCAAAGCCGGTTTTCCTTTTTGTCCACACAATTTCGTGTGGCAATTGGTCGGCCATCATTCTTCGCAAAAGCCATTTTGTATAGCCCTCGTGAATTTTCATCCTGGCAGGAAGGCTAAAAATAAAAGCCGCCAATTCATGACACAGAAAGGGAAGCCTCACCTCACGGCCATGTGCCATTGCATTTCTGTCGGCATACCTTAATAACTGTTCCAGGCCTGAACAAAAAGTATCAAAATACAACAGGTGGTTCAGGTCACGAACTTCCGGCTTAACAATGGTGATTTCTTTAGCTGCTGCTTCGGCAAATTCTATATTAACAGAAGGATCTGATAAATGTCTCCTTTCCCGCCTTTCAAGTAACCGGGCCGTAAACGCGGGGAAAACGCTGCGGAGCTTCCATCGCCGATAATGGTCATATCCAGCAAATAATTCATCAGCGCCCTGTCCGTCAAGTAATACAGTGACGTGCTCTTTCGCAGCCAGCTCAAAAACCTTATACTGCGCATACACGCTCCCGGAAGCAATAGGCTCATCGTGGTACCAGGCCATCTTCTCAAAATCCATTATCAACCCTTCAGCGCCTGGCTCAATAGTAAAGTGTTGAAAATGAAATTTAGCAGCTACTTTTTGCGCTTTCGCTGTTTCATCTTTTTCAAATCCGGGAAATGATGCGGTGAAAGTTTTCAGGTTGTTTATTGCTAACCCGGCTAACCATGCAGCGATGGTTGAACTGTCGAGGCCACCACTTAAACTTGTCCCGATCGGTACATCACTTCGTATCCTTCGTTTTACCGATAACGTTACTAATGCATTTAATTCTTCCAGTGCATCTTTAACGCATATAGGCCTTATTACTTTTGAAACATCCCAATACTTCTTGATGATAACCGATGAATCTTTAACATCATACATCAGCCAGTGCGACGCAGGCAATTTTTTTATTTTCCTGTAAAACGTTCGCGATGTGTCCGCAGGATCTATAGTACCACCTGTACCTAAAAAAAGTAACAACATTCCATTGTCCCGTTCTCTGGACATCCCGGCAACATGCAGTGCCTTGATCTCTGAAGCAAAATAAAACCCGTTACTTGTTGAGTAGAAAAATGGTTTTTCTCCAAACCTGTCACGGGCGCAGAATAAAGTTTTGTTCTCATCATCCCAAAGTGCAAACGCAAACATGCCATCGAATTGTTCAACACATCTTTCCTTATACTGCATGTATGATGCAAGTATCACTTCTGTGTCCGAGGAAGTTTTGAACTGGTATCCTTTTTTGATCAACGCCTCTTTCAGCTCAATGTAATTATAGATTTCACCGTTATAGATGATGGTAAACCGCTCACCGTAATGCATGGGCTGCGCCGCAGCGGCGCTTTTGTCTATTACTGAGAGCCGTGTATGCGAAAATCCTGCGGAATCATCATCACTCAACCATACTGCATGGCCATCCGGACCGCGATGAGCAAGACATTTGCCCATTTGCAACAGCACTTCGTTACTAACCTGCGATTTATTCTGTGATATGATGCCTGCAATGCCGCACATGTCAGTAGGTGAAGGGCAGATAGGTTTTTACAGTGTCCCATGCCATCATCAGTTGTGCGCCTTTATCCTTTGATTCAAATTTGATGGTAAGTACTTCATAATTATTTTCGGCAGTAGCAACAGGAATGTCGAATGAGTAAACATCTTTGGCGCTGTGTATGCTCAACCCCCATGAATAAAGGTCACTATTAAGCTTGATCGTCCATTTATTCTTGTAGGGAATAGTATAAATGATGTACCGACCTCTTCTTACTGGCCGGCCCATGACGGAAACATCCCTGAAAAATTCTATTTCAGTTCCTTCGTTCGCACCCAGCCGCCAGTATGTTCCATACTTGACCACGTTACCAAAGATTTCACGTCCGTCTTTGAAGGGCCTGCTATAAATAATTCTAGCTACAGGTTCACCCGTAGCCTTACCAGACATCTTCAACACAGGAAAATCTTCAGGGTAATAGGCAATATCCATTGGAGATTTATCCATATTCGATGCACGCTTTTTTTCTTGTGTCTGAACAGAAGCAGGTTCAATATTCACCTGCTGAAGCGGTGCGCGAGTGTTATCCCTGCATGAAATAATGGTAAATAAAAGAAGCGATAATAGCAAAGAGTACCTGGAACTGAAAAACATTTAGTGAATATCTGAAAATTTTTCGAGAGCAAACTTCTTCAACAGGGGAAAGAATGCCTGATACGCCTCTTTAATATCGTTATACCTGTTATTAAACAGTTCGAAAGCTGTTCTGCTATCAGTCAGATACGCTGCTCTGTGGACCAGGCCAGCCAGACTTTTTTCAATTCCCCATGTAAACTGATAATTAAACAACCAGTTGTGCTGCTTCATATATGGGAATAAATTGTTAAAGGGGTCGGGAAACAAAGGCTGGAATCTGCCGAGGTGAGTATAAATATCATAGGTATAATCCTCAAAATTTTCAAGTGAACCGGCTAAATCAAGTGCCAGGAAATGGTCATATACAACATCAAGAATTGCGGCACTGTACAATCTGTAATCAGGCTTGAAAATTTTTGAAACAGCCTTGTTAACCGGGTGATCATCCGTGAATTCATCTATAGCCCTATGCAGTTCAATTCCAGCGAGAACGCGTTTTTCATAATTGTATTTTTTCTTCCCTTTTACAAAATCACTGATCATATTTCCTGTTAACACTTCAGGGTCACCAAAAGACAGATATGCATGCGCCAGATAATTCACGAAAATCAATTTACAAAAAACAACCAAGCAACTGCAACCTAATCCAGGCGGTTGCTTGACAGCGATCAGCTTACTATTACATTATCAAATGAATTGAAAACCTATTTTAAAGAAAGCTGCGGCAACAGAAATATTTGAAGTTTCAGCAAATGGCGAAACAGCTTATTATGCAACACTTGAGAACGCCACCCACATAACAGTGCTCGAGGCAGAAGGAACATCAGGTGGTCTATCTTCAAAAAGGATAAAAGAAAATAAGGGAGTCGGGTACTCCCTTTTTTTTACCTTTGCCCGCTACAAAATTGGAGAGTATGAGCAAAGGACCAGTTTCAGAATTTCTTTTACATCATTACAGGCATTTCAACGCAGCAGCACTGGTTGATGCGGCCAAAGGATACGAACAGCATTTGATGGAAGGTGGCAGAATGATGATAACGCTTGCAGGAGCAATGAGCACAGCAGAGTTAGGATTAAGCCTTGCAGAAATGATACGCCAGGATAAGGTTGCCATAATCAGTTGTACCGGTGCGAACCTCGAAGAAGATATAATGAACCTTGTTGCGCACAGTCATTATAAAAGAGTTCCTAATTATCGTGATCTGAGCCCCCAGGAAGAATGGGACCTGCTCGAAAATCATTACAACCGCGTAACCGATACCTGCATACCCGAAGAAGAAGCTTTCAGAAGATTGCAGAAGCACATCTACCACGTTTGGAAAGATGCGGACGATAAAAATGAAAGATACTTTCCCCATGAATTCATGTACAATATGCTCAACAGCGGAGTGCTGAAACAGTATTATGAGATAGATCCTAAAAACAGCTGGATGATCGCAGCAGCAGAAAAGAACCTGCCTATAGTGGTGCCCGGCTGGGAGGATAGTACTATGGGAAACATTTTCGCTTCTTATGTCATCAAAAATGAGCTCAAAGCTTCTACGATGAAAGGCGGAATAGATTACATGGTGTACCTGTCTGACTGGTACAGGAAAAATTCAACAGGCAAGGGAGTAGGATTTTTCCAGATCGGCGGAGGAATAGCAGGGGATTTTCCAATTTGCGTGGTACCTATGATGTACCAGGATCTCGAATGGCATGATGTACCTTTCTGGAGTTACTTCTGCCAGATTTCAGATTCAACCACTTCCTATGGATCATATTCAGGAGCTGTACCCAATGAAAAGATTACCTGGGGCAAGCTCGACATTCACACACCAAAATATGTAGTCGAAAGCGATGCAACAATTGTTGCTCCTTTAATATTCGCTTACATTCTCGGCTGGTAATATTCAGCAGGAGATTTTATCAACCCTGGTCTGGTGCCTGCCGCCTTCAAATTCGGTTTGGAGGAATATATCTACCATTTCTTTCGCCTCCTGAACAGCAACAAAGCGGCTGGGAAGGCAAATGATATTCGCATTATTATGCAGGCGGGCAAGTTTTGCAATTTCAGGTAACCAGCAAAGCGCCGCACGTATCCCCTGGTGCTTATTGGCTGTAATGGCTACGCCGTTTCCACTGCCGCAAACCAATATGCCAAATGATACTTCCCTTTTTTCAACGGCATAAGCCACGGGATGCGCAAAGTCGGGGTAATCGGCCGACTTATTTTCGTACACACCCATGTCCTTTACCTGCATACCTTTTGATTCCAGATAATTAACCAGTTCCTGCTTGTAATCAAATCCTGCATGGTCGCTGCCTATAGCTATCGGTGGAATATTCTCACGCATATCTTGTAAATTTTCCTGACTGCAAGGTACTTTATTTCCAGGCTTTCATCTTAGCCTCTTCTTCATTATAAATCCTCTTCGAAATGATGATGCTCAGCTCATAAAGAATGATTAGCGGAATAGTTACGATCATCTGGCTCATCCAGTCAGGTGAAGGTGTGATGATCGCTGCTATGATCAGGATGGCCACAAAAGCATACTTGCGGTAAGTTTTCAGGAACATTGGTGTTACAAGTCCTATTCGCGTAAGAACATAAGTGACCACCGGAAGCTGGAATGCAATGGCTGCCCCCAGGGTTATGTTCACCAGGTTATCTATATAATCCGAAAGCATTGGCCTTGTTTCCAGCATGTGAAGGTTACCCAGCTGGTAGTTGCCTAAAAAGCTAAAGGTAAATGGTGCAAGCAGGTAATACCCGAATGCTGCTCCCGCAAAAAAGAAAATTGAAACAAATATTATTGCAAACCTTGTGGTAGATACTTCTTTTGGGGTAAGTGCCGGCTTAATAAACTTCCAGAATTCCCAGAAGATATAAGGAAAAGCTATAATGAATCCTGAAACGAATGCGATTGATATGCTGGAAATGAACTGAGAACCAAAAGTGGTGGCCTGCAACTTTGTCTGCACAACCGGAACACAAAGCGAATCTCCAAAACCGGCCCACCTGCTGAACCGGCAAAGGGCATCGTAGCTGATAAAGTCTGGCCTGATGGGCCCCATGATCACTGTATCAAAAAATACGTCCATCTTTACGAAGATCACAATGGCAATAATAATTATTGCGAGAAGCGATCTTACTATGTGCCACCGGAGCTCTTCAAGGTGGTCCACAAAACTCATTTCCCTGTCCTGACTCCGCTTGTTTAAAAAAGATAATGCCATTTTGTTTATTACTTCGATATTGCCGAAGCGGCGCAAATTTAATAGTATTAGCTGACCTTACTGCAGGATCTTCAACCGCACCATTTCAATACGGGTGTCGCTCACATGGAGTATCTCAAATTCATAATCATTTATAATAATACGTTCTTTGAGCTTTGGTATTGTTTCATGCTGGTGAATAATAAAGCCTGACAACGTTTCTGATGATTCATCCGGAAACTCAAATCCATACTTTTCAATCAGGTAATCAAGTTCGAGTCTGCCTGATAATATAAATTCATCTTCTGAAATCTTTTTTTCTTCGAATTCCTCCACATCATACTCATCTTTTATCTCACCGAAAATTTCTTCAAGCATATCTTCCATCGTAACTATTCCGGATGTACCGCCAAACTCATCCACTACCCAGGCAATGCTTTTTCGCTCCTTTGAAAATTTGCTGATGAGATCTGTTGCACTCATGCTTTCAGGTATCGCAGGAATCGGTAACAGTATATCTCTTACAGTTGTTGGGTTTTTAAACAGGTCCAGCTGATGGATATAGCCTTGTATCTGGTCTATATTATTATCGTAAACAATGAGTTTGCTCAGCCGTGAGTCAACAAATTTTTTTCGCACTTCCTCAACAGACATACTGATCATTATACCTTCGATTTCTTTTCGTGGCACCAGGCACTCTCTTACTTTTACTTTGTGCAATGAAAGCGCGGCCTCAAAAAGATCAGTGTTCAGATCCTGCTTCTCCTCATTGAATTCTTTTGTCTGCTGAAAAAAATTCTCAACATCCGCGCGTGAAAAGGTGTCTTTTCGTTTATCGATCCGCATATCGAAAATGATAATAAGGATCCATTGCGACAGATTAACAAACGCTGATGCTATCGGATAAAAAATACTATGTACGAAGCCTACCAGGCCTGCCCTTGTAAAAAACAAAAGCATAACATCACTTTTAACTCGAAATATTGCTTTTGGAACAAATTCGCCAAGTATAATCACTACAAGCATCGACAATACAATCTCAAGAAGTAAACGCAGCGGAAGAATCAGCGAGCTGATAATGTCGGCTTTGTTGAGCAGCAGGTTCCAGAAGGTAGATACAAGCAAAACAAAAACAACAAGGAAGAAATTAAAGCCGGCAATTGTGCTGCCAATAAAACGTGAGGGTGATTCAAATAATTCTGAAAGAAGTATCGCGCTCTGCGATCCCTGTTTTTTCTTAAGCTCAATATTCAGACGGTTAGCGTGGCCGAATGCTACTTCAATGCCTGAGAAAAACACAATAAATAAAAATGCTACACAAATAGCAATGATAACGTACACGTCCATATCAAAAGATAACTACGAATTTAATGTAAAAAAGCGTCTACGATTTCAACGGCCTCTTCCCTAGCTGCATCCAGGTCACGGTTAATGATCGTGTGACTAAAAGAATGCTTGAAAGAAATCTCATAAGAGGCTTTATTTATCCGCGCCTCCAGTGATTCTTTTGTTTCTGTTCCGCGACCCTGTAGCCTTCTTTTCAGCTCCTCTAATGATGGCGGCTCAATGAAAATAGACAATGTTTTCTCCGGAAACTGCTGTTGCACATGAATTGCTCCCTTCACATCTATATCCAGCACCGGAACTTTATTACTCTTCCATATACGTTGTAATTCTGATTTTAGTGTTCCGTAATATTTTCCTTCATACACCATTTCCCATTCAACAAACTCATTATTCTTGATTTTTTCCTGAAATTCCTTGAGGGACATGAAATAATAGTCTGTGCCGTTCATCTCATTTTCACGTTTTGGCCTCGTAGCGGCAGAAACAGAAAATCCCAGTTGTGGGAACAGATTAAGGAGGTAAGTAGTAACGGATGTTTTACCTGCACCGGAAGGGGCCGTAATGATCAATATTTTTTCAAAAGACTTCTCCATCTTTATTCGATCCTTTTTATCTGTGCTCCCAGTTTACGCAATCGCTCATCAATATTCTGATAACCTCTGTCGATCTGTTCTATATTCTGGATGGTGCTTTTTCCTTCGGCGCTTAGCGCAGCTATCAGCAATGCTACACCGGCACGGATGTCAGGGCTGCTCATGGTGATCCCCCTTAAAGAATGGCCTCTTCCCAAACCGACTACCGCAGCTCGGTGCGGATCACATAGAATGATCTGCGCACCCATTTCCATCAGTTTGTCTACGAAAAACAACCTGCTTTCAAACATCTTCTGGTGAATGAGTACTGAACCCCGTGCCTGCGTCGCCACCACCAGAACAATACTTAAAAGGTCAGGAGTAAAACCCGGCCACGGGTGATCATATATGGTAAGTATGGATCCGTCGAGAAAGCTTTGAATTTCGTAGCTGTCCTGCGGGGGAATATGAATGTCATCTCCATTGAATTCCATGTTTATACCCAGGGACCGGAACTTTTCAGGTATTACGCCCAGGTTATCGATACCCGCATTTCGGATGGTGATGTCGCCCTGGGTCATAGCAGCCATACCAATGAATGAACCAACTTCAATCATATCTGGCAGCATCCTGTGTTCTGTTCCTCCGAGATCCTGTACTCCTTCTATCACCAGGAGATTGCTGCCAATACCGGTGATCTTTGCACCCATCCTGTTGAGCATTTTGCATAGTTGCTGAATATATGGCTCGCATGCAGCGTTGTAGATAGTTGTTTTTCCATCAGCCAGCACGGATGCCATTAAAATGTTGGCGGTTCCGGTAACTGATGGTTCATCCAGAAGGAGATCAGCGCCTTTTAAACGTTTTGATGTAAGGTGAAAGAAACCATCTTCCGTGTGATAAGAAAATTCGGCGCCGAGTTTTTGAAAGCCGATGATGTGGGTATCAAGCCTTCTTCTTCCGATCTTATCCCCCCCGGGCTTAGGGATGTATGCTTTTTTGAAACGTGCCAGCATGGGACCAGCAGTCATTACTGATCCGCGAAGCCTGCCTCCTTTGGTTCTGAAAGCTTCACTCTCGAGAAAATCCAGATTAACATTATCAGCCTGGAAAATACAGGTATGACGGTCGCGACGATCGGTTTTAACGCCCATGTCTGACAGTAATTCAATCAGCAGATTAACATCAATAATGTCGGGAATGTTGCTGATCGTTACTTTGCCTGAAGTAAGCAGTACTGCACTAATAATCTGCAAGGCTTCATTTTTGGCTCCCTGGGGTATTATTTCACCCAGTAATTTCTTGCCTCCAATTACTTCGAACGATCGCATGCATGATTATTGGATCCTACTTATATCTTTTCTTATTGAACTTTCCACCACCGGCGTTACGGTCATTTCGGTCATTTCTATCGTTACGATCATTAGTGCGGTTGCCTTCATTGCGTCCGCGTGACTGAAATTTCTGGTTCCTTTTGTTCCTGAAGTCATTAAAATTTCTTCTTTCATTTCCACTGACTTCATTCTGCCTTGGGCTCCTTACGTAAGGTGTATTTGTGAAGGCAAGCTGGCCATCTGTAATATTGCTGAGTTCGCTTTGAATAGCGTCATCATGAACAGTTTCCTTATGCCAGTTGCTGTAAGCAAGTTTCATATAATAAGCTACTGCGTTTGCAAAACCCTGTTTCTTTTCCGGGTTTTCTTCTTTCAGTGCTTTATCGATTACTGTCTGCAGATTTTTACCCAGATGTGCAAATTTGGGATAACGTCGCGGGTAAGGCAAAGGCTTAGGTTTTGCCTTCAGTGTTTCCCTTGTTGGTATCGGATAAGGTGATTCTACATCCAGTTTGAAATCAGAAATTAGAAATAGGTGATCCCATAATTTGTGCCTGAAATCTTCTACGTTCTTCAGGTGCGGATTCAGAAAACCCATCAGCTCTATAACAGCATATGCGTTGCGCTGTCTTATTTCTTTATCTTCAATAGTCAGCAGGTACTCTATCATTTTCTGAATATGTCTACCATACTCTCTCATGACAAGGGAACTCCTGCCGGTATTGTATTCCATGTCCTCAAGCTTGTACATCTGACAAATGTATGGCTTATCTTGTAAACAACAACTTACCTGCGTAAACTTTAGACGATCCGATCCGTATGGCCTTCAGATAATAAATACCCGGTGTTGGAGATTTATTAACCAGTACCTCCAGCCTGTTGCTGTTGCTTAGCCTCACCTTTTTCTGAAGCACCACCTGGCCCACCTGGTTGGATAGCTCTATGCTGTAATCACCAGACAATGCTTCATCAAATTCCAGGTTAATATTTCTCACTACCGGGTTTGGATAAATGCTTAATAATGGAATTCTGGTTTCCGGGTATACCGCTTTTATCTGTGAAAATGTTATTCGTTTTCCATCTGCCTGCCGGATGCGGAAGTAGATTTTTCCACAAGGTGGTTTATCAAAATGGTATTGATAACGATATTCTGCTGCAGCACCATCAGCAACCAATGCCTTTTTTGATCCGATGATATAGAATGCTTTTCCGTTTTCACTGACTTCAATATCATAATTATTATTTTTTATTTCATTTTGTGTTGTCCATCTGACCGTTACATCATTACCTGCCAGCGATGCCTGGAAATCCTTGATATTCATCGCAAGCACAGAAGTGTTGCAATATGAATAGGTCATTATGAAATCTACTTTATTCGTAGAGGTTACGGCTAAAGCATATACATCACTTCCGATTGCGAATGTGCTCACCGTAGATTTGTAAATAAAGTCAATACTATCTGTGCCAAGATAGGCAACAACGTTTGATGTTGCAGCCTCGTACAATTTGAGATTATAAATCGTATCAGGACCGATCGATACAAAGTCGGGACCCGCAAAAGGCTCACCATCTGAACCTTCAAGCGTGTAAGGACCATAATTTTTATTTTTCGAACCAACAACGTCCGGTGAAATACCGGGACCGGAAAATGTATCTTTTCTCTGGTATTTAACTGTGTAGTCAATAGGAAATACTTCATCATTCTCCAGCCTCATTTTTAGAATACTTGTCAGATAAACTTTAGCATTCACACATACAAGCGTTCCTACGGTAGCATCAAACTGCGGTACCTTGAAAACAGTAGTACTGTTACTTGGAAAATTCGTAGACATAGTGTGCTGCTGAGTTTGTGCCGGTGAACCATCTGAGCACATGCACTGTGCCTGTGTCTTGTAAGGAAGATAAAATACCAGTATAACAAATGCCAGACACGCAATTACCTTTGGGTAGCATTGTTTCATAGGTTGGGATTTATTTAGGATTCTGAAAACGGATTTCGATCTACTCAAATTTACAACAGTCCGAAGTGTGTCGCAAAGTCCAATTACTAAGCTGCATCTGGTAATTACACCCACACGCCGTTACAGTATTTTCTGCAACACGTCTGAAACCCATACATTACCTTTGCCCGCTATGAAATCGACCATAACAATTGATGTAGAACTTGACCAGGGGCGTACACCTCAATCAATATCCTGGTCGGCAACCGACAGCACAATGGACGCTGCCAAGAAGGCAAAAGCAATGATGCTTTCATTCTGGGATGGTGCTGATAAAACTTCACTCAGAATAGATCTGTGGACAAAAGAAATGATGGTAGATGAAATGGCCGACTTCTTCTATCAGTCGATGATGTCCATGGCAGACACTTATTCTAGAGCCACACGTCACACTGAATTGGTAAATGAAATGAAGAATTTTGCGCAGAACTTCTATAAGAAGTTCCAGGAAAGCCAGATAAAAGAAAATAAAGTTTAACCGAATACATATATGAGCCTCGAACAAAAAATAATGCCTGAGCTGAAAGCAGCGATGCTTGCAAAAGATGAGAAATCGATGCGCAGCCTTCGTGCAATTAAGGCCGCGATCATTGTAGCTAAAACTGCTGAAGGCGCAGGGGGAGAAATAAAAGAAGAAGATGAGATCAAATTATTGCAGAAGCTTATTAAACAAAGAAAGGATTCGCTTGAGATCTTTACCCAGCAGAACAGACCCGATCTGGCGGTAAGAGAGCAGGAGGAAATTGAACTGATTGAAAAGTTTCTTCCGACACAGCTTTCTCAGGATGACCTGAAAGAAGAAATAAAAAAGATCATCGCCCAATCAGGAGCATCATCCCCGGCTGAAATGGGTAAGGTTATTGGTCTTGCCAGCAAGCAGCTTGCAGGCAGGGCAGACGGAAAAACAATAAGCCTCACCGTTAAGGAACTGTTATCGAGGTAAGCCATTTGCCTTTAGAGAAACATAAGTGAGATACGCTTTTATTCAGGATCCATTTCAAAAGTGTACCATGGTCATAGACATATTGTTTTTAGTGATGATGGCCATAGCAGTATTCAAGGGCATCAGGAATGGTCTTATCGTTGCCGTGTTTTCAATCGTCGGCTGGATCCTTGGCATCATGGCAGCTTTTAAGTTCGCTGATGTTGCAGCAGGCTATCTTAAAGGATCGCTCAACATGAGCCCCTCTACTGTTCACATTCTTTCGTTCATTATAATATTTCTGCTGGTGATGCTGCTCGTTAACCTGGGAGCGAAGCTGGTAGAAAAAACCGTTGAGCTCGCATTCATGGGCTGGCTGAACAGGTTAGGCGGAATCTTTTTTTATGTACTTTTATATACGCT
>DATLDR010000077.1:0-4017 GCA_035525775.1 Flavitalea sp. | reverse complement strand
ACAATGGCCTGCGGTTATAATGCCAAAAAACTAAACCTAATTCAAACACTGCTAACCAATAACAGATCGCATACTTATGAAGAACCTTAATTATTTAATCTACACAACAACGCTTGTTCTTACAATGATAGTTTCAGCTTTTACCTTCTGTCCAAAGTTCGAGATACAATTTTTCTATCAGATATATCAGCCAACCAACTTTGGCATAGGTTAATGCTACATTCAAATACTGAATTAAGTGAACATGTTAGGTTATTTATCCAAGTCAACAATGTAAACCGCCAAGCAACCCCAGTTGCCGTTTAGGTTGTTTTATTGAAAAAAATTGTATGTACTGTTGATATGGTGTGGAGATATTTCATTGGTAAAGTCATTAAGGGGGTGAGGCGATAGGTATTTTTGCAATGTTACGTTCCTGTAAAACATACTTATGCCCCATTATATTTGCAGTAATCCGCACATTCGCCTAAATGAAGGTATCGAGGCACAGATGTACCATAGCGACAGCCCACGTTATTTTTCTTGCGTTCGATCTTTCGACCTACACAACAAGATGCCTGTTCAATATGACGTTGGCCCTAATTTTGGATTTATTCATATTGCCCCCGATGAGCAGACAAAACTTTATTTCATTGTAGTAGACGACAATCTCAATAGGGCTTCGCCGCAAAAACTGCATAAAGTAATGCAAGAGCAGGCACAGTTTTTTATCGATCAGTTCATAGCAGAACACTATAAAGAAAGCGATGATAAAGGTAAATGGCTGCTGCTGAGAGATTATAACTCTTTCACGCCTGGAATAAAAATCATCCACTTTAAAATGCACAACACTTTCCTTGTATCATGCGAAAAAGGCCTTCATGGCTGTGCCACCGAGGATGATATGTTTGAGTTCCTGACAGACATTCTGGAGTATCCGGATGAACAGGTAAAAAAAGGAAGTTTCAACGTGATCAATCAAGCATTCACGCCTTCGGATCAGGCGCTTTGAGCTTTAGTATATTCATTTCGTGGTAATGGTTTCCAGTTCTGCGGTAGCAGTTCGAATAACTTATTTTGCTTGTGATCATTAATGCGTAGCAATACATCATGTAGGTATTCAGCAGGATCGATACCTTGTAATTTGCACGTTTGCAAAAGGCTGTAAATAATGGCCGCACGCTCTCCATGTTCATGTGAGCCGGCAAACATGTAATTTTTCAAGCCGATTTTGGTCGGGCGGATCGACTGCTCTATAAACATATTCGATATGGACAGCATCCCGTCATTGCAGTATTCCATCAACTGCTTCATTCTTTTCAACGTATAAGCCATGGCTGTATAAATCGGTGTACCTTCTATCACTTCTGTGATCCCGGTAGTGATCCACTCCCTCATCTCATTCAATATTGGCATTGCACGCTGCTTGCGCACTTCGGTAATTTCATCATAAGATAACTCATTCTCCTTACATTCACGTTCTATTTGATATAACGGAGCAAAAAAATGATCAAGCGCATAACTGCTCCTTCGTTCATCATTATTTAACGATTCAACGTAGTAGCGACGTGCGTGATCCATACAGTGCAAGTGTACAACACCTGGTTGCTTTCCATATTCGTCATAACCGGCATACGCATCTGTGTGTAAATTTCCTTTAAAGCCAGATAATATCTCTTTTATCTCGCCCTTGCCTCTGCCTTTCTTATAGGTAAAGCAAATGAGCTTTAAAATTGGATTACCAACAACCCATAGATATCCATTATGTGATTGTTTACCTTTCGCCCTGGTATTATCCAGCACGCGGAATTTTGTTTCGTCCATATGGACGTACCTGCTTTTGATCAACTCCTGCAATAGCAGCTCCCACAATGGTTTAAGGACATCGATCGTCGAGTTGACCCAGTGAGAGATCGTATTGTATTTTAAGTCAATGCCATACTGTTTAAATCGCTGTTGTTGCCTATATAGCGGCATATGATAAATGAACTTTTCTATCAGAAGCATCACCAGTAATGTGATATCTGCTTTGCATTTGGGTATCGGGTGAGGGGCCGGCGGGGCGATCAGTTGTTTATGTTTTCCATTTTCTTCTGATTTTATTATATAAACATCGCGTTCCTCAACGTTTACATATAATTTCATCATCTGTACAGCCAGCCGCTCTGTGCGCTCTGTTCCCACTTTAACAGCACCCGCAGGAACATCCTGATGTATTTTTATTACACACCTCATTAAGTGCTCAGGCAACTCATGACGGCCAGGATGTGGCGCAGGGTTTGCATTTTTTGTGACCACTACCATGCGCCCCTCTATCTTCCTTACACTTTCAAGGTCTACCACACCTTCATGGTCGGCAGCAACATTAAAAAGCTTGCCTTGTACACTGGTATTCTTACTGTCACCAGAAGCAACAGTGATGTACCGCTTTTCACTGCTTCTACCGTAGATCATTTTTCTAAGCTGCATCCACTGGTAGCGTAGCATTTTATATTCGAACAGTTCGGTCTTGTTTTTCTCAAGGCGCACATGCTGCTCTCTGACAATACTGTTAAGCTTGTCAATAAGAAGATTATTCTGATTGTTTTTTTCTTCCAGCGATGCGATGGTTTGCTCGTCGAGTTTTTGTCTCGTTAATAAAGTAGTAATGGTTTCATCCTGATCTGCAATTATCCTGTCCTTTTGAACATGTCCATCAATCAGATCCACGTTGGCTTGTTGCAGGCTCATCACTGTTTGTTCAAGCATCGCGATCAGTTGCCGGGCATCCGATAGCAGCTGACTGCAATTGCTTTTGTTATGTGATGAGGAGCGTTTCATTTATCAGATGCAAATAACAAAAGGCAGATCATTTTTAATTGATCTGCCTTCATAATAATACCCACAGCAACCTGGATTTTTTTGTGGATAAAGCCACCCCTGATTTTGATTTTAAAAGATATTCGGCCAAAAACACCGTATAAAAGGGTGGAGATGGCAGAAGCCTCATTTATCCTGTATAACCTGTGAATAACCCATGATATTTTTCTGACTGCGATGCAGCATAAGGCCACCCAGGAGTGACAGAACCTCGGTAGCCATTAGTTTAATACTTCCTTTTTCTGCAGTGATCTCCGGTAATGTAAAACGGTTTTTCTGTCTGCGGTACAACATGGTGAAGCCATTGTTTTCATGTAGCAGCAGCTTCAGATGAGTGCGGTTCTTATTTAGAAAAATGTATACTTCCTTTTGATTTTTTTCCACGCGCCTGTCCATGTATTTTTCTACGGCACCACACAAGCCATCAAATGATTTGCGCATATCGACTTTCGTGCTGCAGAAGTAAAATTTGTACGTATCGGTCAGTACCAGCAGGGCGCTCATGAAAGTAATGCTTTAAGTTGTTCAAGGCAGAGAGGCCCGTAAAATTTAATCACCCTCACCTCCGCCTGTAACGAAGCTGATGATTGTTTAATGCCAGTTATTTGCAGCGGAATAAAATCGGCTTGCGGCTCCAGTGCCTGGCTGTACTTCTTCCGCCAGTTGTAAAAGGTTGAATCATCAACACCTATCATCTTACAATACTCGCGAACAGATATTCCTTCGCTGCTTTCATAACCCCTTAGTAATTGGATAACCTCTTTGGGTTTGCGTTGTTTTTTCGCCACATGTGGCTTGTTATTTGGTTCCATATTGGGCTTTTTTGTGAAACCAAATATATCTGTCTCTACTTATCAGTTGTGCAAATTGGAATATGGGGTTGCTCGATGGTTTACTTTGCCTTAAACCGGAATTTTCTCACAAGAGATTTGCTGTGAAACAAATATTTGAGAGTTATGTCACAGCAGATGCAGTTTATTGGTTTTACTTATGAACAGGCTCAGCACTTTATTCAAACCATTGTTAAAGCCTGCCTTGAAGAAAATACCCGCTCCATTAAAAATAATTCTGAAGCGCCAGTTACCACGAAACAGGCATGTGAAATTTTAGGAGTTTCGGCTCCTACACTTCGAAAGTTTGTGTCTATGTCGCTTATACGACGGCATGATTTAGGCCCAC
>DATLDR010000064.1:0-5839 GCA_035525775.1 Flavitalea sp. | reverse complement strand
GATCACTTTGCGCTGGTGGAAGATGATAAAAATAATGAGGCCTATGGTCAATGCAAGCATCCCGATGGTACCAAAGAAAAGTACCAGCGAAATTTGACTATCAGCGCCTGCTTGCAAAAAAAACATGTCGGTCTAGGGGTTAGTAATTTAAGCTTTAAAGAAATTTCATATTAGGTTTTTGCCAGTTGATTGATAAGAATCATTTGAGAAACTGTTTTTATGCATACATATTGCGATGGTGAAAAACACGTTTTTGATTATATTGAACACAAAATTGATCGCCTCCCATTTATTCCATTCATCATCGGAAAGTTTGTCTGATTGCATCCACAAGAAGAAAGTACCTGTACTATACAGTAATATCCCTATGATTATCCAGAACTTATATGATGAATAAATAAACGAATTATTGGAAGAAGTTATTTCCTCAAATAGATAAAAAATACAGTAAATAATGATTAATAAATATTCAAGTGTTATTGAAAGGGAATCAATGTTATAGCTATTAGACGAAGTGTATTGAAAAATTGCAAAAATGATGAAAATCGGAGAAATAGCTAAAATAGTCTTTTGAAAGAATGATTTTCGGAGGCTAAAATAAATAAAAGCACTAACTAAGATATATTCTACAACTGTAAAAATGCTAAGGAGTGAGAAACTATGCCTCGAATACTCATCATTTCCTGCAAACTGCAATAACAAAATATCGTTTACGAAGGAGTAAAGGCAATAAAAAGAAATTACCTTTACATCCTTCTGATTATTTCGTTTAAAAAATAAAAAGAAAAAAAGTAAAGGTAATAAATGAGATATAACACTAATATTTGTAAGTAATGCCTTTATAATGAACGATTTTGGTTCAAATATATAAAAGGCATCAGGAAGTTCAAATATTATTCTACCTGCCAGCTCCAATCATCAGCGTCTGGGCGTGATCCACCACCACCTCTATCTGCTCTATCTGCTACAATTCCATTTTCTTCAGAAAGCTGACCCATATTATTGACTGAAGTAAATTTCAAAATTGATTGTCCTTCAGCGTTCATGCCTATATACACCAACGTTTTTTCTCCAATCTCATTGTACGCATACAAGAATTTGATCGCAACACATCCTGGTTGTGCGAGGATTTGCTCAATGATTTTTCTGCCGATAACATAATACTGTACATCACCCGGGTTTGCTACCTGATAATCATTTACAAGTTGAACGCCGAGTTCGAGGCCGATTTCCTCCCCTATGTCTGCTAAGGGTTTTTTGGTAAGGGTTTGATTCTGCATCATAGTAGTAAGTGTTTAAGTGGGCTTTGAGTGTTAGTTTCGTCAGTTAAATGACCTCTAAAAAAAAAAGGTGAAAAAGGGGTATTTTGCCGGGATAAATACTTTAAATTGCCTGTAATCCACGCCAGTCGTGCATTTACGTGGTTTTTGAACGTATCCATACTATTTAAAATAGGGTAAAAGCACGAAAAAGAATTAGTAAATATACGGTATCCGGGTTAGTATAAGCCACGGAAATCTTACGATAAATCCAAGTTATTCACAGAGTTAGATCAAATGTGGATAAGTGCTTCCCCTTAAGAATTGCTGAAATCCTACTTAAGGGTATTGAGGATGAAGAAGTTTTGTTATTCTTACAATGAAAACCAATGGCATAGCGTTTGTACTTTCCGGCTTTCTCAGTTTAAAGGAAAAATTTCAGTTCACTATATTTTCGGTGATTGGATCGTGAGATTGGATGATAATCTTGTGTAACTATTATTAGATCCAGCATAACTATCACGTAGTTTCACGTTGTTAAAACATACAAATGAAACCAATAACCCTTTAAAGATGATTGCCAAATCTACCCCCTACTATGAGTATTGAAATGCAGATCAAAGTGGCCATTGCTGATGACCACAAGATCTTTCGTGACGGCATCAAGATGGCCATGAAGGATAAAGAATACCTAAAGATTCTTTGGGAAGCGGAAGATGGAAAAGACCTGATGCATAAAATGCAATTGAAGAAGCCGGATGTATTGCTTATGGATATACGGATGCCGGAAATTGATGGCATAAACGCGATCCCGTTATTAAGAAAAGAATATGAGGAAGTAAAGATCATCGTGCTGACGATGTACGACGACCAGGAAATGATTACGAAAATGATGGAGATGGGAGCAAATGCCTATCTCACCAAAACGTCGGATCCTGAAGAAATCTACCAGGCTATCCTCACCTGCATGAATGATGACTTTTATTTCAATGATCTCGTTAATAAAGCAGTTCTGTCTAAACTTCAAACGAAAAGACAGGTTCGTCAGTTTTATCCGAACCCTGTAAAATTTTCAGAGAAAGAAGTGCGGATCTTGAAATTACTTGCAGAAGATAAAACGACGGAAGAGATCTCGAAAGAAGTTTTCCTGAGCCCCCGTACAGTAGAAACGATCCGTCAGAACATGAAAACGAAAGTGGGAGCCAAAACCATTGCTGGATTGATCATGTATGGGATGCGAAACAAATTGATTGATTAAAACGTGACAATGCCATGCCTGATCGAATACATGGCAAGTCCCACCCTGCTTTTTACGTCCAATTTTGTAAATAAATTATCTCTCAGATTGTCAACAGCACGAGGATTTAAATTCATGCTTCCGGCAATTTCTTTATAAGTCATTTCAGAGCAAGCATGTTTTAAGAATATTAATTCTGTTTGAGACAAGAGGGCTTTCTGCAATTCATGATTGTCCTGCCCCTTGCGGAATAAATTTACCAATTTCCCCGTAGTATTGTGTGAGTAATAGTAGCCTGATTGCATTACTGAATGAATAGCAAATTTTAATTCAGAGGGATGAATGTCTTTCTTTAGAAAGCCGTTTACTCCGGCCTGTAGCAATCGTATCATTGCCTGTTCTGTATCATACATGGTAAGCATAAGAATATAGATTTCAGGTTTGTTCAACTGGATCCATTTCGCTGTTTCATAGCCGTCGATATTGGGCATGTTCAGATCAAGCAATACAACATCCGGAACCGATCCGTTTTTGATATAATTGATCAGTTCTTCTCCGGAACCCGCTTGTACAATTACCTTACAATCCTCAAAATTATCTATAAGGGTCGCGAGCGCATTCCGCAGTAGTGTATGATCATCTGCGAGAGCGACTTTTATTGTTTCTGTAATTTTCATATTGGTACCTGGATATTTATTGAAGCTCCTTTCCCATGATTTCCTTCAATTTCACAAGACCCCCCGATGATCTTACATCTTTCATTTATATTTTTCAATCCTGATTTTTCATTTGTTCGGTTTGAGGAATGAATTTCATTTTGATTGAATCCAATGCCGTCATCCTGCAACCTTAGATATAATACGGTATCTGAATATTTTAATTCAAGCAATGCGGTTTTTGCCTTTGAGTGTTTCACAATGTTGTTCATTGATTCCTGGATTATTCGAAATAGAATGAGTTCCTTCGACGAATTTAGAAAAACGGGCTCGCCGGTAATTTTCAATTTGATATCACAAATCCCGATTTTATTTACAGTTTCAATTTCCTGTTCCAAAACCCGGATCAGTCCGCAGGAATTAATCGGTTCTGAATGGAGGCTTCTTGAAATATCCCTAAGATCAACCAGGGCTTTTGCAATCAGATCAATCGAAGAATTGATTTTTGAAGCTAGCGCTGAATCCTTAAGATGCGTTATTGTTACTAAATTCAATTTTGCAAGTGTTAAGGAAAGGCCGATATTATCATGAATTTCTCTTGAAATATTCTTGGTGGTCTGCTCCTTAATCTCCAATTGGGTTTCCAATAAATTCTTTTCGAAATCTATCTTTAAATCCTCTACATTTCTTATGAATTTTATTTGTTTTTTTTGATACAGATATAAAATCGTCACAATGAAAAATGCCAAAATGAAAATCAATGTGGTAGTGACTATAATTAATATTATGATATCATTTTTACTTTGCATCTAATTCCGATAATAAAAATTATGAATAATATACTGTATGCAATAAAGTTTATAGAATAAACAGCATCGTTTAAATAGGTTTTAATAAGAAATAAGGGAATTATAGTGCAGAAAAGAAAAAGAATACCAGTTACAATCCAAAAAGGTGGTTCTTTCAATAAATTGATAACAGGAGAAAATTTGAATAATTCTATGTAGTAATATAAACATGGAAAAATCAAAAAAAAGCATTCATAGACTGTTAGATTGGCTGGATTTTTATAAAACTCATTTGTGTATTGCCAATAATAATATATAATGGTTATAAAGATGAATGTGAGAATACATAAAATCCATTTAACAATTTTTGATTTTATAATGATAAAGAAAAACAAATAGAAAAGAAGAAATTCAAGCAAAAGAAAAATATTCAAGGAATATTCAACAAAGAGATTATAGGCAATGAAATTTTTATTGAAAAGAAGATTTATTGCAATTATTCCTTGGCTAAATGAAACAACACCATATAACCAAATAACCTTCAATTCTCTTAACCGTCTAAGATTAAAAGTCGAATAAACTAAAAAAACAAATGTGAGAACTACAAGGATTAAATTTGTATAATAATAATTACCAAAGAATTTCATCAACTTATTTATATCCATATAGGCAAACTATAGAACTGAAAAAATATCCATTCTATATCCAATATCTATGAGGATTCCCTCAAATAAAATAAGAAAAAAACGGTAAAGAGGAGAGGAAAATACCTACCGGTAAACTTCCAGTATGATGACAAATTGAAATGTTCGTCTGGAAAGAAAAAAAGCCAAAAAAAGGTTATGGCCTGACGATTATTTAGGGATGAAATGTATTGAGTCAACACCAATGACTCGCGTATGATTTATAACCCCTTCAGCACTTCATTCATAGACCTAACCGCTTCAGCACTCTTCGCAAACAATTCTTTTTCTTCGGCGCTCAGGTTAAAGTCGATCACTTTTTCCCATCCTTTGCGGCCGATCACCACCGGCACACCGAGACAAATATCTTTTTGTCCGTATTCTCCTTCGAGGGAAACGCAGCAGGTAAACAATTTCTTTTCATCGCGGACAATGCTTTCCACAAGGGCGGCTCCGGCAGCGCCAGGTGCATACCACGCAGAGGTTCCAATAAGTTTGGTCAGCGTAGCGCCTCCCACCATCGTATCACTTACGATCTGCTTCTGTTGCTGCTCACTCAGGAATTGGGTAACCGGTACGCTGTTCCAGGTGGCGAACCGGATCAGGGGGATCATCGTGGTATCTCCATGGCCACCAATCACCAGTGCATTCAGGTCGAGTGGGGAACAATTCAGCGCCTTGCTTAAATAACATTTGAAACGCGCACTATCCAATGTTCCGCCCATACCGATGATCCGGTGTTTCGGCAACTTTGAAGAAGTAAGCGCGAGGTAGGTCATGGTATCCATCGGGTTGCTGATCACAATGATGATCGCATCCGGAGAATTCTTCAGGATATTTTCCGTAACACCTTTCACGATCCCCGCATTGGTGCCAATCAGTTCTTCCCGCGTCATGCCGGGCTTGCGGGGAATGCCGGAGGTGATTACAACCACGTCGCTGCCGGCAGTTTTAGAATAGTCATTGGTGACCCCGGTGATGCGGGTATCGAAACCCAATAACGTAGCGGTCTGCGTCATATCGAGCGCTTTTCCTTCCGCCAGTCCTTCCTTGATATCGAGCAACACCAGTTCTTCGCACAGTTCTTTCCGCGCAATGTTGTCCGCACAGGTGGCTCCTACAGCGCCTGCTCCTACTACCGTTACTTTCATGAAAATAATTTTATTGGTTGATAAATGGAGCGGCAAATATAGGAAATGAGCCGGCGGATCAAAAA